>JAFOIS010000321.1 GCA_017420605.1 Lachnospiraceae bacterium
GGATCGTTTCCACATACCGGAAACTGGTCACGTGGTCGTTAATCAGGATACTCTTTTTCGGCCGGCGGATCATGGCCAGAAGGGTCCGGTATTTCCGCTCATGATGGATCGTCCCGAGGTGACGGGCGTCCAGCTTCGACTCGACGTCCTTGTTGCTGCGGATCGTATCCCTAAGCCAGGAGAAAAGGCCTATGATGAATGCCGCCAGAAATCCGGCGATCGCCGTCGCCTGGATATCGCGCCTTCTTGTCCGGAGATCGTTGCTCGGGTACGTCGGCACCCGCGGTGCTTCCAGGATCGTAAGAGTGACGTCTTCCATAAGCTGTCCCGAGACGATCTTGTAATTCTCGAGGATCGACTTCATTTCCCGGAAAGAGACGGAAGGCGATTCCGCTGTAACGGTCACAATAAGAAGGTTCGTGCGCGACTGGTTCTTCGCCTCGGCGCTCCCGTGGAAATAGGGAAGTCCGATCTCCTCGGCGACCTTTTTCTGCAGGATGCTGCTGTTGAGGAGCTGCGTGAACCGGGCCGCCGTGTCGCTTGCGGAATACAGATTCTCATAGGCGCTGCTCGAGGTTCCCGGACGCGTGACGACCATAGTCGTTTTCGTGGTATAGACCGGTCTGTAGCGCGTGACCAGAAATACGTGCATCAGCATTCCCGCGCTCAGGGCAATGAGCACGATCGGCAGCCATTGCTTCAGGATGTCGTGCAGAATGCTGTAATAGTCTACGGTTCCCCTCGCAAGGAGGGATTTTTCATTATCCATCTTATCCTCCTTACGAAGCCGACCCGGCTTTTTCCCGTACGACGACGTAAAGCCGCGTCTTCCCGGTCACCGGTCCGGCGGCTTCATTCTCCACGGTGTAGGAATAGGTGACGATATTGTTTCCTGGTACGTTACTGTCGACAGTGCCGTCGATCACGATATCATTCCGGCCTACGTACACCGCCTCGCCTCTCTGCCGATCTTCGCTCCCGTAATTGCCCCGGCCATTTACGATCTCATAGGTCATGCTCCCGATCTGCACGCCGGCAAGGAGCGACGCCGGATCGAACGCTTCACCCGGATTGAGATATTGGATATAGTTTTTTAGAAGAACTCTCGGTGTGCTTTCCGGCGTACCGTATTCAAGTACGACCGGCAGGGTAATAACGTCGCCGGCACTGTTCGACGCCTGCAGGTATGCCTGGTATTCCCCGGGCGTTTTTTCATCGATGGCGTCGTCAGAAAGGAGACGGATCCGGTCGGACAGACTGCCGTCCAGGCAGTCCGACGCGCGGACACCGGCAAGGACGTCCGTATCGCCAAGGCGGAACGAAAACGGCTTGTTCGCCGCGAATTCCGGCGGGTCATAGTCCGTATAAGTGATCTCACGTGACGCGCGCGTTACATGATTGTCGCGGTCAAAGGCTGCGTAGGTCACGATGCGCGTATCTTTTTCCAGAAAGTTGGAGATCCTTTCGACGACGATGGACTGCGTCACGTCTCCGTCCTTCTTATCGAAAGCCGTAACGCCTGCAAGAAGCACAGACTCGGGATCGTGGATACTCACGGAAATGCTTTCGTTATCCATGGTGATTTCCGGGCCCGCACTGTCTCTCGACCGTGTACGGTAGATTTTTGTTACCAGGAATAACACCCCGGCAAATATAAATAAAACGATGCTGAATTTTAACAGCCGTCTCATAGCAATCCCCCAATATACATATAGGTTCAAAATATTATAACTGATTTGACATAAAACGAAAAGCAGTTTTGCCGTTTCCCTTGTATTTTCTTATGTTTTTCGCTATGATACGCATATGAAAAAGAAATTTGTGCATATAATTCACATCGTGATCGCGGTCGTGGCCGCCGCAAACCTCGCCGCTGTCGTCCTGTTCGGCTACGGCCTCTCTTCGCGCACACCGGCCGTCATAGCCGCGGAGCGTGCCGCATCGGAGCGCGCGGAAAAGAATCTTGCGGACGGCGGCGCGAATACGCAGGCCCCGTCCTCTGAAGAAACGGTGCCGGAGGCAGACTCCTCCGCGGAAAGCACCTCCGAGTCCTCCGAGAGCACGCCGCAGGAGAGTTCTTCTTCCGCACCGGCGGCAGAAACCGCTTCCTCTTCTTCCGCGGCCGAAAACTATACCGGCCCGGAGATTCTGGTTACGAACAATCTGCCCGCACTCCGCGTGAGCGAGCTTCCGAACTGTGTGCAGGTTCTGCATGACCTTTCGCAGCTGTCCGCAACGGACGGCTCCGGCAACGATATATCCTCTCAGATCCAGTGCTCCTACAAGGCCGTCGATGAAAGCCTTGTCGCTTTTCTCCTGACCTTTACCGTAACGAACAGCAGAGGCGATACGGCCACAAAGACGGCGACGGTAGAGACCCTCGAGATCGACCGTCCATACCTCGAGCTTACGGATGAACGCGTCACGCTGCACACCGGCGATACCTTTCAGTACATCCGGTATGTGAATTTCGCGGTCGATACCAACGGCAACCGCCTCTTCGACAATATCGAGCTGCGGGGCACGGTCGATACCAATACCGCCGGATCCTATGAGCTTACCTACACGATCACGAGCCGCGTGACCGGCGCCCGCGAAAGCAAAGATCTCACGGTCGTCGTGGAAGGCTGATCCCATGAATCTGCATCCCGAAAAAGACCAGCCCTTCTATTACTCAAGAACCATCCTCGGACATATCAAGGACGGTACCATCCGCGAGATCCTCGACGACTGGAAGTGGATCTTCTCCTACAGCCGCCATTATAAGGGCGCGATCGTTTTCTATACCCTGCTCGGCATTTTCAGCACGACCATGGGCCTTGTCGGCTCGGTTGCCGGAAAATACCTGATCGACATCATCACCGGCTATCAGACTGACAAGCTCTGGCTCCTCATTATTCTCACCGTGGGCTCCGGCGCGCTCTCTCTTGCCACGTCCAGCGTTTTAAACCGTCTTCTCGCCAAGCTCCGCATCGACATCAACCACGATATCCAGGCGGATATCTTCGACCAGATCATCGACGCGGACTGGCTTGCCATCAGCGGTTACGCAAACGGCGACATCCTGCATCGTTTCCGCAGCGACACCGACACCGTCTCGACCAATGCGATCAGCTGGCTGCCGTCGATCATCATTTCCATTTATAACTTCATCGCGACTTTCTTCGTGATCTGGCACTTCAATATCGTGATGGCCGTGTTCGCGTTCGCGAGCGCGCCGGTCCTTCTTGCTTCTTCCAAATTCCTGATCACGAAGCAGCGCGAGTATAATAAGAAGATGAAGGAAATGAACGCGAAGGTCGTGACGTTCGAGGTCGAGACGTTCTACAACATGGACACGATCAAATCGTTCGGCATCTCCGGCCTCTATGGGCGTAAACTTCGGGACTGGCAGCAGAAATACCGCAAGACCGTCCTTGACCACAACCTGTTCACGATCAAGACCAACGTATTCCTCTCCGTCATGGGGATGATCATCAAATACGCCGCCTTCGGCTACTGCCTGTTCCTGCTTTGGACGCGGCAGATCACCTACGGCACGATGACGCTCTTCCTCCAGCAGCGCTCAAACCTCGAAGGCGCGTTCCGCAACATGGTCGGTATCATCCCGTCGTTCCTCACCAGTTCCGTTTCCGCGCACCGGATCCGGGAACTCGCGCAGCTTAAAAAGGAACAGCACTTCGGCGTCGCCGGTGAGCAGAACGAAGCGTTTGAAGGCTACCGCGTATCGAAAGCGGAACGGCTTTCCCCCGACGTCCTGCCGGATAAAGACGGGAATCTCCACTCCACAACAGACGGCGTTCGCGTGGAGATGCACAACGTCGATTTTGCCTACAAGGAAGGCAAACCTGTCATTGCCTCCTCCGATTTTACCGCCCATCCGGGTGAGATCGTAGCGATCGTCGGTCCGTCCGGCGAAGGAAAGACGACCATGATCCGGCTGATCCTCGGGCTCGTGCATCCCTCTGCAGGTCAGGTTTCGCTGATTCCGTCCGACGGCAGTGTGATCACTTCAAATGCCGACACGCGCCATATCTTCGCCTACGTCCCGCAGGGCAACACGATCCTTTCCGGGACGATCGCTGAAAACATGCGCATGGTCAAGGAAGACGCGACGGACGAAGAGATCATCGAAGCCCTGAAGACGGCCTGTGCCTGGAGTTTTGTTCAGAATCTTCCGTCCGGCATCGATTCACCGGTCGGCGAACGCGGCCGCGGCCTTTCCGAAGGGCAGGCCCAGCGGATCGCGATCGCGCGCGCCGTCCTCCGCAACGCACCGGTTCTGCTCCTCGACGAAGCGACTTCCGCTCTCGACATCACAACAGAACGCACCGTGCTCCGGAACCTGACGTTCCAGAACCCGGCGCGTACCTGCATCGTAACGACCCACCGTCCGACGGTCCTCGGGATCTCCAGCCGCGTCTACCGCGTCATGGATACGCATCTCACGGAGCTCACTGAAGAGGAATCCGCCAGGATGGCGATGGATTTCTGAGTAGCTGATGTTGTTTTACTCTTATTCTTTTACTCCTGCTAATCGTCAATGATCCCATATTCACGGAGGAGTTCTACGCGTGAACGGCCTATGGAAAGGCTCTTTCCCGGGTCGTTCTTCTTTTTATCGCCCAGGTATGTCACGATCCGCTGCGCCCAGGCGGCAGGGAGAAGGATCGGGTGATTCTTGGCATAGGGGTAGTGTCTCTCGAGGTACTCTTTCCCCGGGAAAGCGGCAGCAAATAGGCCTTTCGGCCTTTTGCCTGTTTTGGATGCGGCGACCGCGTTTATCGTCACTGCGGCGGAATGATGGCGGTCCGGGTCTTCCGCGCCGTACAGGCCGCCTTCCAGGATGTCCTGCAGA
>JAFOIS010000322.1 GCA_017420605.1 Lachnospiraceae bacterium
CACCCGGACTATCTCGACGAAAACGCGTACGCGATCAAACGCGCGGCGGACGAATCGCTTAGCGCCCTGCCGGGCATAACGGCGCGCGGAAATGATTTCGCCGCGACGAACGAAGACGCGCGGCGCGAAGCCGCCGCGATCCTCTCCGGTAATTTCTGCGGCGCGGTGATCGTGCTCGCGACCTGGGTCGAATGCGATATCGTCATGACCGCCGTCAAGGAACTGCGCGGCCTCCCGTTCGTGATGATCGGCTTCCCGCTTACCGAAGTCGAAGGCCGGAAGGAAAGCACCGGCTCCTACGTTTCCGCCTCCATGATGGCGGGCGTCGTGCGGCGTCTCGGGCTTCCAGCCGACGTCCTCTTCGGCTCTTTTGAAGATCCGGCGCTTCTTCGAAAGCTTTCCGCCTTCGTTTCCGCTGCGCAGGCCGCGGACGTTCTGCGCTATGCGCGGATCGGGCTCTTCGGTTATACGTCGATGAGCATCTATACCGGGACCTTCGACCACGTGCTCATGCGCTGGAAGATCGGCCCGGAGATCGAACAGATGGATTCCTACTCCCTCATTTCCAGAGCGGAGAACATGCCTGCGGAGAAGGTCAACACAGCAGCGGCCCGCCTTCACACGACCGTACCGGTCGACAGCACTATCATGCCGGAAATGCTGAAAAAGACGATGGCAATCTACGCGGCGCTCGCGGAGATGACCGCGGAAAAGAAGTGGGACGCCGTCAATATCAAGTGCCAGTATGAATTTTCAAAGGAATACAAATGCGTCCCGTGCGTACCGCTCTCGATGCTCGCGGACGACGGCGTCGTCGCTTCCTGTGAAGGAGACATCCCCTGCACCGTCTCGATGCTCATCCTCGCCGCGCTGTCCGGCCAGACCGTGACCTACGGCGATTCCCTCAATGCCTGGGACAATACCGTGGAGTTTTCTCCGTGCGGTTTCCTGCCCTTCGGGCTTGCCGCGCCGGGCACGCGCGTTCAGAATTTCCTTCCGCATCCGGGCTTCACCGGCATCCAGGCCGCGGGGGTCCTTAGGCCGGAGCGCGTCACCTTCCTCCGGCTCGTCGAGGATATCGGCAGCTATCACTTCGTCTGCGGGACCGGCCAAGGACTTAAGACGGCCATGCGCGGCGGCTGCATGCCCGCGCTCGACGTCCTGCTGGACGGTTCCCTCGCCGCCCTCGAAGAAGCCTACGCCGGCCAGCACTACGCGCTCTGTTACGGAGACGTGAGCGAGGGCGTTCTTGCGCTGGGGAAACTTCTCGGGATCCCCGTCACGCTCATCCGGTAAACGGATCCGTCGGACTTCTCTGTCTTCCGTGTAAAAAAACAGGCGCCGCAGGGCGCCTGTCTTTGTTTTTTCCTTATAGTGCCGTTCCTCAGATCTCGTACCCGATCACGTTCGTGAGGTACAGCCCTTCATTGCAGGACCAGAACGTAAGCAGGAAGTGCGACTCGTCAAGGAAGAGCGCGCTCGGCTGGCCGAACTTCAGGAACGCGAAGATCTCCGCGAGACCTTTAACGCGCGTCATCGGCATTTCCGGCTGCCAGATGAGTTCCTTCGAGACCGGATTCCATTTCCCGTCGCCGATGTCGGCGATGCAGGCAAGGATCCCGGGTTCGTCGGTGTCGCGCCGCATCGAGTGCAGCGTCATGACCTTGTTCTCTTTGTAGAACGCGACCGAAGACGCCTGTCCGCGGATCCCGGTATCGAGCGGCTCCGAGAACGTCTTTCCGTTGTCGGTCGAGATCGCGATGTGGTTGTTCATGCGCTCGCCGGTCTTTACGTTCTCATTCCAGGTAATGACAGCCATGTTGCCGTTCTCTACCTGCGCAAGACGCATCTCGTAGCAGGTGACGTCGTGGTTCGGGAATTCCGTGCAGATGACGTCGTCGTTCCAGGTCTTCCCGCCGTCGAAGCTCCTAAGGAGCCTTGCGGTGAGTTCGGCGATATAGCTGCCGTCCCAGTTCGGGAAAATGGTGATCGGCGTGGCGAGCGACCCGTCCTTAAGGACGACGATCGGTCCGGACGCTTCCGTGTGATGATTGAAGCAGGTCGGGATCTCGACCGGATCCGTGAAGGTATAGCCGTTGTCTTCCGAGATCGCGTAATAGACCATATCGTCGAGGAGTCCGCCGGTTTTGCCGTTGCCGACCGGAAGGTTTTCATCCTCGCGGAAATAGCCGTAGCCGGCGATCAGGATCCTGCCGTCCGGAAGGACGGTCGGCTTCGCACCTTCACTGAAGGGAACGGCCGGCCTGTAGTTCGGAAACGCCGGATACGGCTCTCCCCAGGTCTTTCCGCCGTCCGTGCTGCGGGAAATGTAGGTCGCGCAGTCTATGCTTTCAAAGGCCTGTCCGATCTGGTGCGTCGCCAGGATCGTCCCGTCCGGGAGCTTCGCAAGGTACGGGAACATGGAATTCCGCGCGCGGAGCTGCGGCAGCGGATTTTCATAAATGACGGACTGGAACAGTTTTTTCATAACGCACTCCTTTACGCAAAGCGGAACAGGCCGAAGGTCTCCGGACGGTGGAAATCGCAGTCCCCGTCGACGGGATTCCAGGTGATGTAATGCTCGACCGGTGTAAGGTCCCCGCATTTATAGCAGTTGCCGCGCATGGTGCCGCCGCTTACCGCCCTGAATTCCGGGAAGAACATACGGATGAAGGCGTACGACACCTTATAGGTGATCTCCCAGCCGTCTTCCGTGCGTGCCGGCGTCGCGTGGAACCAGTCCTTCATCGGCAGGAGCCGGACCAGGTTGTAGCGGTTCAGCCCGATCCCGATAAAGCTGGCGGCATTGGGGTTGAATTCGAAATTGAAGTAACGGGTCTGTCCTTCCACCGGGGAGAAGAAAAATTCCAGGCAGCTGTCCTCGCAGGGCATGCCGGTCTTCGACGTGACCTCGGCGCGGATGTTCTCTTCCTTCGCCCAAAGATGCACATAAAGGGCTTCGTCGTCATAGCAGACCTGGGCCGCCGCCGTGCAGACGAGGGGCGAACCGAAGGCCGGCGCCTCGATCCGCATGACGGGAACACCTTCAAATGAGCCATCCGCCGGCCGGCGGACGATCGTATATTCTTCCATAAAGAGCTCCTTAAAAGAAAAGGTGACACGGGTCCTCCCCGTGCCACCAGGAAATGTGTATTAATAGCCGACCTTTTCTTCGCAGCCGAACGGCGCGGCGATCGCTTCGTCGACATAGACCTGCGTCTTCCACAGCTGGAGCATCGAGCTCGGGATCGCCGGGGAGACCGGTCCGTGCAGGACGAGACGGCTTGTCATGCGCTGCCAGGACGAATACGTACCGCAGGTCGCCAGTGCGTGGACCTCGATCCTTTCCTTCGCCATCTTGACGTCACGCGGGCCGACCGTCGCGGCGCGCGGCGGGACCGACGCGATGTAGCCGGACTGACCGAAAACACCGTGCAGGGAGTTCTGCGCGACCGTCAGCGGATGGAGCGTCACAAGGCGGGCGCCCATGTCCAGCCATTCCTCGAGGGAATCGACGTGGAATTCGGACTGCGGATCGATGAACGCAAGGTGGCCCGTCCAGCCCGGGGACGTGGAGGCGATCGATACGCCGCCTTCGGTCTCTTCTTCCATGATCTTCGAATAATCCGCGATGTTCTTGTTGCTCGGATAGTGGACCTGCTCAAGCGGCATGCGGAGCTTCGGATCGATCTGGTATACGAAATATTTCAGCATGGAGTGCGCGAAGCCCGCTTCATAGGTCTCCGGCGCGATGTTGCCCTGGTCGTCCGCCCATTCGTCTTCCGCGAAGATCGAAAGCTTCGAGCAGTCGACGCCGAAATAGTTGATCAGCTGGGCCAGCGGGATATAGGTCTCAGGCTCCGGATTGCCGAGCAGCATGGAGAATTTCCGGCCGTTCTCGGAGGCTTCCTTCAGGCGGGAGAAAAGAGTGGAAATGAGAACCGGATGCGGGTTCATCATGACCTTGATATTGAATTCCGGGTTCTGCTGGGTCGGATTCCAGTGCTTTTCCAGGTCTTTGCCGGAGATCTTGCGGAGTCTTTCGCAGACCTCGCGGTCCTTGAACGGCACGTAATCGGCGCACTTGAAATCAAACTTGGTTGGCGGGTCAAAGATGATGTCCTTCATAGCAATACCTCTCCTTTGAGAATCACTTTGTTCACATGCATCATGTGATCACAGATCACAAGATCGGCACGATACCCTTCGGCGATCATGCCCCTGTCTCCAAACCCGGCGGCCTGTGCCGGATTATAAGAAGCCATCTGGAATACGTTGACGATCGACGCGCCCGTGTGCACCATGTAGTTGCGGCAGGCGACGTTGAGCGTGAGCTTCGACCCGGCGATCTCGCCGGTATTGTCGAAGTTGATGTCCGTGACGCCGTCGTATCCGGGCGGGACCGGCCCGTCCGCCGCATAGGCGTCCGAGATCAGGATGATGCGGTCGTCGCCCTTGATCTTCCGGACCAGGCGGAGCATATACGGATCCACATGGATCCCCCGGCTGTCGCAGATCTGCTCCGCGTAGATCTCCGGCCGGTAATTGACGACTTCGTCCACACAGACGCCGCGGACTTCCGGATACTTTATGAGCGTGCCGGTCGCGTTCGTGTGGTGCGTGCCGATCTTAAGCCCGTACGGAATGAGCGCTTCGATCTCACCCGGTTCCGCCTCCGAATGCGCGACCGTAAAGACGGCGTCAGGGTTCTTTGCCTTCACGTCCTTTACGAATTCCAGGATTCCTTCCCGCTCCGGCGCGACGCACCAGACCTTCGCGATATCCCAGGCCGCGTCGATGATCGGCATGTATTTTTCACGGTCGATCGGTCCGGCCCACGGCGCATTCTCCCGGTCGCACCCGAATTTCGGATTGAGGTACGGCCCTTCCATGTAGAGCCCCGCAAGGTTCGGGCATTTCGGATCCGACATGGCTTCCCTGAGCACCCGGATCGCATCAAGGAACTGTTCCTGATTCAGGGCCTGATACGTGGCCGCAAGGACCGTCGTCGTCCCCTTCACCAGATGGTACTGCGCGACCGCCTCCGGATCGTCCCAGAAGAATTCACGGTCGTTCGCATGGGTGTGGATATCCACGAATCCCGGCCCGACGTAAAGCCCGCCGGCGTCCAGTATATCACAGCCGTCCGGAATTTCCAAATGCCGCGCTTCCCCGAACCGGACGATCTTTCCGTCCTCGATGAGCAGGACGGCGTCCGGGATCAGGTGATCGCGCATGACAAGAATCGCGTTTTTGATCGCAAGCATGATTCTACCTCAAAGTGTCCAGAAGGGCGCACCCTTCCGTGATCAGGAGCTGGGCCGTCTCCGGCGCGAACGGCGAGCTCTGCGTCTCGTATCCGCCCTCGTCGTACGCTTCCTTCATCGGGAAATAGCCGTCGCCGCCGTTGGTGAGGCACACCGGCAGCACGCCTCTCCAGCCTTCCGCCGCCTTGAGGCCGAGGCCGATCCCCGTGAACGGTTCGCCCGGGATACCGACGAGCGCGACGTCGCCGATCGCGACCGCCGACATATGCATATCGAAGTGATCCGGTCCGTGCTCAAGTTTGACCATGCGGCCCGCTTCCGCGACCTTGGTGGTGAGCATCATGCCCCTCCACGGAAGATCCGCATCGCGTCCCGCCTGATGCAGATCGTTGATCCGGTGCGCCTCGGGAAGCTCCTCGGGCCTGGGCATCTGGGAGGGGATCTCGACCTCCTTCATGGCATAGCGGAGAGAATCCACGTCTTTATACTCGACCTTGTCGAACGCCTGCAGCACACCGCCCGCCACGACGCGTCCCATATAACGGGAATGCGCGTAGCCGCGCGGCACGTCGTCGAAATCAAGGAACATATCATTCTCATCGCCGCCCTTCGGGAAGACGTTGACGTGGTTGACGTCGCCCTGCGCGCCGTTGAAGAAAATACATTTCGTGTTATCGAGCGTTTTTTCGACCGTCCGGCGCAGGAACCCCGGCCAGTCCGCCGAGATCTTATTGCCGCCGATGACGTCCGGATGCGTACCGAAGTTCACGAGGATAAGGCTGTCTTTTTCGCGGTCAAAACGCAGCACGTGGACGCGCTCGTCGACTTCGCCGATCGGTCCGACGACGTTCGGGTTGTTCGGACCCGGGTTCGTCGCGACGGAGCCGTCTTTCATGCGGAAACGGCGGACGAAGGAAATATGCGGCGCGATGCCGGTCGCAAAGCCCATCTTCGCATCCTGAAGATCCGCCAGTGCCATCCGCGCGCCGTCCGCCATGCGTCCGCGCGCAAAGTGACTGTATTCCTGGATCAGCGGATCGCTAAGGCTCAGTCCCTCCGTATCCGATTCCTGGTCGTCCGGCGACGCGATAAACGGTCCCTGGTGGGTATGCGTACAGGAAATGAAAACAGCCTGCGGATCCACGCCTGCCTGCTCCGCGACGTATGCGCGGAACCAGTCCGACGTCACGCGGCTCATCCCGCAGTTGTCAAAACTGATGAGCAGCACCTTTTTGTCTTCCACCGCAAGGGCGAGCGTGTTGATCTCCAGCTCGTCGAGCACCCCGTCGGCAATACGCGGCTTGAAGTAGCCGCGGATCCCGATTCCCAGAGGCGGCGTCGCATTGACGCGGGAGAAGCCAGCTTTCAGCAGATTCATAGTATCATCCTCCTGTCCATGTCCGGCGGCCCTTCGGCCCGCCGTATTCTATCGTCAGCCGGCGAACATCATGCCGCCGAAGAAATTTTCGGCCGGTTCGTCGTTGATCGTCTGTTCATAGGTATTCGGATCTCTTTTCACATAAACGCGCATGAGCTCCCCGTCGTTGTTCTGCAGGTCGACGTAGGTCGCTCCGTCGGAGAATACAAGCATCAGCATGTCGCCTTCCACGATATCGATCGTCCCGTCATGCGTATGATCCTCGATATTGATCCTCCAGAGCGTGATCCCTTTCTTCGCCACGAGGACCGGCGACGCGCGGCCGATATCGTAATAGTCGGCAAGACGGTCCTGTCCGCCGTCGGCCTTTGTCGAGCAGTATACGATACCGCTGTAGGTACTGAGGATATCCAGATATGCTTCTTCCGCCTGATAGAAATCCGGATTCGCGATGTACCGGCGCGGCGGAACGACGTTCTGTTCCACTAAGACGGGACCGGCAGAGGTGAGCCGGTATACATCACAGGTCGTTGTCGGGCCGTCATTTCCCCAGTTCATATACAGCGCAACGCACTGCGGTGTCTCGACGAGATACGGCGTTACGCCGATATACCAGCCCTCTTCCACATTAAGGGAATACACGTTTTCATTGATCAGGATGTTCGCCGCCGTCACGACGCCGTTCTCATCACTGTCGCAGGACAGGAAGATCTCATCGGACGAGCCGTCGCGGTCCAGGTCCGCCTGATAGGTGTTCATCATTTTCAGGATCCTGGAAAAGCTGGCCGGACGTGTAAGGAACCGTTCGTTTACAAGACCCACAAGATATTCATACTCGACGATGATATCCCGGGTCTCGGTCCAGTTATAGGACTGTTCCGCATGTGTTACCGTCGTTATGAAATGGATCCCGTCGTAGCCGATACCGATGCATTCATCCGCCATGGCCGCAGTAAGATCCTCGTCGGTGATCGTATATCCTTCCATTCCCGCAGCCAGCGCAAGATAGGCCCGGACTGTCTCCTGTGTCGTGCTTCTGTCTCCGAAGATATCCTCGTATTCGATGAACTCTCCTGTATCTGCGTCCAGGTTGATGAATTCATAATGATTGGTATATTCCTCACCCTTGCCGCCGAACTCTTCGATCAGGAAACTGAGGACGTCCACGTCGCTCCGCAGGATGTATGAATTCGATTCGTAATAGCCGTAGTACGGATCACTGCTGTCATACGCTCCCTGCCAGTATTCGTCCCTCGTCTCCTCGAGGATATCCGCCATGTCTTCCAGCCGCTGCGCCAGTTCCGGATAGACCGCATCGTCGACCGTGACCTTGTCAAAGCGGAAGGTCTCGGCATTCCATTCACCGTCGTCAAGCGTATTGACGATGTGACGGCTGTTGTAATACGTACGGATATACTCCGCGCCGATCGCCGTCGTCTCCCCATAAATAGACACTTCCGGTTCCGGTGTCGGTTCGGGCGTTGCTTCCGGCGTCGGCTCGGGCGTCGGCGTCGTCGTAACAGGCGGCACCGAGATCTGCGGTTTTGTCTCGGCGGGCGCGGTCGACTCCGAAGCGGATGCTTCGCTGCTGATCTCGATCGATATGGAGGAACTGTCCGCCTCTTTATCGTCGTTATTTCTGCGTGACAGCGCATAGATCAGGCCGCCCGCCGCCAGTACAACGGCCAGCGCGGCCACGATGATGATCGGGATCGGATTCTTTTTCTTCGGTGTGCCGGAGGATGCGCCGCCCCGTCCCCCTGCCGGTCCCTGCGGCGGAACGCCGTAAACGGGGCCGTTTGCGGGCTGGCCGTTCTGCGGCTGTACAGGCTGCCCGTAGCCGAACTGCTGCGGCTGCTGGCCGTAGCCATATTGCGGCTGCTGCGGCTGGGCCTGCTGACTGTAGCCGTATTGCGGCTGCTGACCGTACGCAGGCTGTTCATACTGCGGCTGGGGCTGGGGCTCGTCGTAACCGAACTGCGGCTGCTGCACCTGCGGCTGCGGCTCGTCATAGCCGAACTGTGCCTGCCTTACCTGCGGCTGCGGCTCGTTATAGCCGAACTGTGCCTGCCTTACCTGCGGCTGCGGCTCGTCATA
>JAFOIS010000323.1 GCA_017420605.1 Lachnospiraceae bacterium
CGACGGCAACAACAGAACCGACCGAAGATCCCACACCAACGCCCGAGGAACCCACACCGGTGCCGACCGAAGAACCTCCGACACCGACTGAATCGCCAACACCAGAGCCCACGCCAACAGAACGTACAGATTACGATGATGGAGATGCATGATACTGTCATTATTTCATATGAAGTGGCGATTCTGAGTAGTCGAGAAGTAATCAATTAAAGTTTTCCCACAACGTGGAAATTATGGTATAATATAATTCCGTGAAATCACGGAAGGAGTTTTTCTATGCCGAAAAGCATGACGGGCTTCGGACGGGCGGAGCGCGTGACCGAAGCGGAAAAGTATACGGTCGAGATCAAATCGGTGAACAACCGGTATCTTGATTTCAATATCCGGATGCCGCGCAGGTTCAACGTTTTTGAAAGCCGGATCCGGTCCCTCCTTACGGAGTCGATCGAACGCGGCAAGGTCGACGTCTTCATTACCTATGAAGCGTACGAGGCGGCAGCCGGATCGCTCCGGTTCCATGAAGCGATGGCGCGCCAGTATCTTGCGCACCTGCGCTCGATCGCCGCGATGGAAGGCGTAGCGGAAGAGATCCGCGTTTCCGACGTCGCCAGGTGTCCGGACGTCTTCACGACCGGCGAGGCGGAATTCGACGAAGACGCGGTCTGGGATATCCTGTCCGGGCTTCTTCGCGAGGCGGCGGATCGGTTCGTGGCGATGCGCGCCGCGGAAGGCGAACACCTGGCTGAGAATATCCGGAGCAAGCTGGATCTTCTCGCAAAAGGCGCCGACGAGATCGAAAAGCATGAACCGGAGATCATGGCGGCCTACCGGGCGAAGCTCCGCGCAAAACTCGACGAGGTCCTTGCGGATACGCAGATCGACGAAGGACGGATCGCCGCGGAACTTGTCCTTTACTCGGACAAGATCTGCACGGATGAGGAAACGGTGCGCCTTAAGAGCCATATCGAAAAAGTACGGCGTATCCTGGACGAAAAGGGAAGCATCGGACGAAGTCTCGATTTCATGGCGCAGGAAATGAACCGCGAGGCAAATACGATCCTCAGCAAGGCCGGAGACGTCCTTACCGCGGATACGGCGATCATTCTCAAGACCGAGATCGAGAAGATCCGGGAACAGATACAGAACCTTGAATAAGACGGCGTGTTCTGACTGAAAAGGAGAAAACTGATGGCAGAAAGAAAAGGGATCCTTTTTGTTTTATCCGGATTTTCCGGGGCAGGCAAAGGCACGATCATGCGGACCTTCTTCGAAAAGTACCGCGGTTTTGCGCTTTCCATTTCCGCGACGACGCGGCTTCCGCGAGCCGGGGAAGAGCACGGCGTCGACTATTTCTTCATCACCGAAGCGGAATTCGAGGAGATCATCGCGAAAGACGGGCTCATCGAATACACGAGGTACCGCAACAATTACTACGGGACGCCGAAGCAGTTCGTCATGGACAAACTGAATGCCGGCGTCGACGTCTTCCTCGAGATCGAGGTAGACGGCTGCAGCAAGGTGAAGAAGCTTTTCCCGGACGCGGTCACCATCTTTGTGACGACGCCCGGCGCGGAAGAACTGTACAGGCGTCTGAAATCGCGCGGCACCGATACCGACGAAGAGATCATGGGACGGCTTGCCCGCGCGGCGGAGGAGATCCGCTTCATCCCGGAATATGATTACCTGCTCGTAAACGACGACCTTGACGAATGCGTCGACGCGCTTTATGATCTGACAGAGGCCGAGAAAGCAAGGCCGTCCCGCAACGAAGACACAGTTTCCGCATTTGCCGCGGAATTAGATACGCTCTTGAAAGGAGAATAACCCATTATGATGATGCATCCTTCCTATAAGGAAATGATCACCGCGGTCAATGCAGACCAGGAAGACGGCACGACGCCGGTCGTGTCCAGCCGTTACTCGATCGTGATGGCCACGAGCCACCGTGCCCGCCAGATCGTCGACGGAGACGCGCCGCTCATTGAAAACGCGGAAGGCCGCAAGGCGCTTTCGATCGCCGTGGACGAGGTCTTCGAAGGCAAGGTCAAGATCCTGCACGAAGAACACCCGGACGATATCGAATCGAAGTAAGGAGCGCTATGAAGATTCTTACGGATCTGCACGGCTGTGACAAGAACCTGGTTGACGCGGAAGAGATGCTTCCGCGCCTTCTTTTAGCGGGACATACGCTGACGGACGATCCGGACGAGGCGGACGTCATCCTCGTGCATACCTGCTGCTTTATCCGCCCGGCCAAGGAGGAGAGCATCGGCGCGATCCTTTCGGCCTGCGATAAAAAGAAGGAAGGCAGGGTAAAGGCCGTCATTGTGACCGGCTGTATGGCGAAGCGCTACGAATCGGAGATCCGCTCCTCGATCCCGGAGGCGGACGCGGTCGTGCCGCTCGCGGATGCGGAAGCGGTCGTCCGGTACCTCGATGCGCTGGAAAACGGCGGGAAAGAAGAGGCGCCGGCAGAGGAAAGCGGCGTTCCGAAAGCACTTCCGCGTATCCCTCAGCGCGTCATCACGACGGGCGGGCTTTACGAATATCTCCGGATCGCGGACGGATGCGACAAGCACTGCACGTACTGCGTGATCCAGGAGATCCGCGGACCGTACCGGAGCGTCCCGATGGAGAAGCTTCTCGACCAGGCGGAAGAACTGGCATCCCAGGGCGTTAAGGAGCTCATCCTCGTCGCGCAGGAGACGACGCGCTACGGCGTCGATCTCTACGGGGAGAAGAAGCTGCACGTCCTTCTTAAGGCACTCTGCCGGATCGAGGGCTTTGCCTGGATCAGGATCCTCTACTGCTATCCGGAGGAGATCTATCCGGAACTTATCGAAACGATGGCAGCCGAGCCGAAGATCTGTCATTATCTGGATCTTCCGGTGCAGCACTGCGATGATCAGATCCTCCGGAAAATGGCGCGGAGGACGACCGGGGATGAGATTCGCGCGATCGTAAGTGCGCTGCGTGAGCGGATCCCGGATATCGCGCTCCGCACGACCCTCATCGCGGGGTTCCCGGGCGAGACCGAGGAGCAGCACAGGTCACTCGTATCCTTTGTCCGGGAAATGCGGTTCGCAAGGCTCGGCGCTTTCGCCTACTCGAAGGAAGAAGATACCGCCGCC
>JAFOIS010000324.1 GCA_017420605.1 Lachnospiraceae bacterium
CATGAAGGTACCAAGATACGTGCCCTGGGAACTGCTGCCGGACGGCTCTTCTTCATAGGAAGTGTCCTCTTCCTCTTCCTCGTAGGAGGAAGACTCCTCTTCATAGGACGAACTGCTGCCGGCATCTTCCTCCTCGTAGGAAGAGGTGCTCTCCTCGCGGGCCGCCTCTTCGGCAGCCTTTCTTGCCGCTTCTTCCCGGGCTGCCGCCTCACGGGCCGCCTCTTCCTCCGCCTCTTTCCGGGCCGCTTCTTCACGGGCCGCCTGTTCCGCCGCAAGGCGTGCGATCTCGGCTTCCCGCCGCGCGCGCTCTTCCGCTTCCCGCTTCTCCTGCTCCGCCTGTGCCACCAGTGCGGCGACGGCGACGCGTTCCGCTTCCAGCCGTTCCGTAAGGGACAGGGCAAGGGCTTCTTCCTCGCTCAGTAAGCCGGCATATTCGGCGATCTTCCTCTCCGCTTCCTCCGCGAGAGCCGTCACCTGACGCTGGCTTTCTTCATTTTCCGCCTTCAGGCCTTCGAGCTCTTCTTTCTCGCGTTCCAGTTCTTCCTCATGTTCCGCGACGGCTTCTTTTGCCGCGGTATACAGTTCCAGTTTTTTCTGATTGTACCCCGCGATCTCCTCATACTGTCCGGCGCGGTTCAGAAATTCCGTAAAGCTTTTCGATCCGAAAATGACAGACCAGAGATCCGTCTTATATTCATACATGAACCGGATGCAGGTCTTCATATCTTCGTACTGCTGTGCTTCGTCGAGTTTTGCCCGCTCGAGCGCCGCTTCCGCCATCAGGATCTCGATCTCCTTGACGGAGATCTTGCCCGCGATCTCGGACAATGCCGCAGACAGAGCGGTGAGCTGTCCGTCCAGTTCGGTCAGATACCCCTCCATCTCTGTTTTATCCGCATTCAGCTGCCGGGTGCGTTCCTCGGCTTCCGAGATCTCCTGCTCCGTGCTGCGGACGTCTTCCTGGGCCGACTCGATGTCTTCGTCGGTCACGGCATGCGCCGGAAGCGCGAGCCCGAAAACAAGGACCGCGGAAAGAAGGATGGCTGTGAATCGTCTGTATTTCATAATCCCCTCTTGCGAATAAGGTTATCGTCATGTCTGCGGCTTCAGGACGCGGCTTCGCCGGTGTCTGCATAAGAAGCCCCATAATCACGATTATTATAGCACAGCCATCTTGGATTTGAAACAATTTTTAATTATTCTGTAACAACTTGTAGCACTTTCTCAATATCTTGTGGTCCGACAGGGACGATCCTACCACTGGTTGTTTCCGCGCGCTGTCCGGCGGACACTTTTGCCGATTCTTCTCTTTTCGTCCGCCAAAAGGTACTGCCGGATGAGAAGAATTCTGCGCAAAGAAAAAGAGCCGGAATATATCCGGCCCGTTTTCTTTGCGCTGTCCGTGATTTGCCCGGGCAGGCACCGTTACGACAATACTTATGCCTCTTCTTCCATTTCCAAATACTTTGCCACGATCAGTGCCTGAAGTTCTTGCCTCGTTGCGGATGTGATTGGATGAGCAATATCCCGATAGTCCCCATCAGATGAGGGTCTGCTCGGCATCGCAATAAACAAGCCGCTGTCGCCTTCAATGACCTTGATGTCATGTACAACGAAAACGCCGTCGATTGTGATGGATGCCATAGCGCGCAGTTTTCCGTCCCGCGTGATCTTACGGAGACGGATGTCTGTGATGTCCATCCCTTTCTCCTTTTCTTCCCGGCCGGCGTGTCAGGTCATAGCACGCCGGTCAGGAGGAGCCTTTCGGCCCCTGTGTTATATTGGGTAGCGTTCGTTCTTCTCGACCACGACCCGGATCCCGTCTTCCCCGCGGAAATATGATCCCGCGCGGATGGTGTCCCGGCTTTCCACGATGCAGTTTTCGATCGTCGTGTTGTCTCCTATATATACATCATTTAAAATGATCGAGTTCCTGATATGGCAATTCGTCCCGACGAAAACCTTACGGAAGAGGACCGAATTTTCGACCTCGCCGTTGATGATGCAGCCCGCTGCGATCAGACTGTTCTTCACGCGGCTGCCCGGATTATATTTCGACGGCGGGTTATCGTCGACCTTGGTATGGATGAAGGGTTCCTGGCGGAAGAAGAAGTCGCGGATATCGGGATCCAGGAAATCCATATTGGTCTTGTAGTACGATTCGATCGTCGAAATATTGCTCCAGTAAGAATCCATCACATAGCCGTAAAGCTTCTTGAGATCCTTATAGCGGACCAGGATGTCGTTGACGAAATCCCAGCGGTTCTCCTCGGCGCACTTCTCGATGAGTTCGATAAGGAGACGTCTCCTCACGACGTAAACGCCCGCGGAAATAAGATCCGCCTTCGAGATCATCGGCTTCTCCGCGAAGTCGGTGATGCGGCCGTCTTCGCCGAGCTGGATCACGCCGAACCGGCTCGCGTCCTCTTCGCGGCACTTTGTGCACACGATCGTGATGTCGGCGCGCTTCGCGATGTGATACTCAAGGACCTTATTGTAATCCAGCTTGTAGACGCCGTCGCCGGAGGCGATGACGACATACGGCTCATGGCTCTCTTTCAGCCATCCGATGTTCTGATAAATGGAGTCCGCCGTTCCGCGGTACCACCAGCTGTTGTCCTGCGTAAGCACCGGCGGGAATACGAAGAGTCCGCCCTGCTTGCGTCCGAAGTCCCACCATTTGGAGGAGCTCATATGCTCGTTCAGGGAACGGGAATTGTACTGCGTCAGTACGGCGACCCGCTGGACCTTGGAATTGGACATGTTCGACAGTGCGAAGTCGATGCTGCGGTAGCTCCCGGCAATCGGTTCCGCCGCGATGGCGCGTTTCGTCGTAAGTTCCTTCATACGGCTGGAATTGCCGCCCGCCAGAATGATCCCTACTGCTCTCATGCGTCCACCTCCTCTGCCGCATCGGCATTTTCGCGGAAAATGACGCCGCCGCTCGCGAGTGCGCCGTTCGGATAATCGTCCGCAACGGTCTTTCCGATCACCGCCGTGTTCTTGCCGATCGTAACGCCGGCAGGAATGACTGAATTCTCACCGATAGTTGCCAGTCCGAAAGCATAGACCTTCGGGTTGAAGCTGTTCTCCGCTTCTTCGCCGACGCCGATCTTCGTGTCTTTGCCGACAACGACGTTTTCCGCCAGGATCGAGTGTTCGACGTAAGCGTTCTCGCCGATGCACGAACCCCGCATGACGATGGATCCGTCGACGACCGCGCCGCGTTCGATCCGGACGCCGGGTCCGATCACCGAATGCCGGACCGTGCCGTAGATCTCCGCGCCTTCGCCGATAATGCAGCGCTCTTCCGTGGAAGATTCCGCGAGGTAGCACGGCGGCAGAACGTCGGCCTGCGTGAAGATCTTCCAGTACTCTTCATAAAGGTTGAACTCCGGAACGAGGTCGATCAGTTCCATATTTGCTTCCCAGTAGGAGCCGAGCGTACCTACATCTTTCCAGTAGCCGTTGAACTCATAGGCGAAAAGTCTCTTGCCCGCGTTGAGAAGATACGGCAGAACGTGCATGCCGAAGTCGCAGTTGCTCTGGTTCTTCAGCGTGATCAGCGCATTCTTCAGGACCTTCCAGCTGAAAATGTAAATGCCCATCGAGGCCAGGTTGCCGGCGGGTTCCTTCGGCTTCTCCTGGAAGAAGGTGACGCGCCGGCTGTCGTCGGTGACGACGATGCCGAACCGGGACGCCTCGCTGCGCGGGACCGGCATGACGGCGATCGTAAGATCCGCGCGGTTCGCCTTGTGGTAGTCCAGCATGACCTCGTAATCCATCTTGTAGATGTGGTCGCCGGAAAGGATCAGTACATATTCGGGATCGTACTGCTCCATATACTCGATGTTCTGGAAAATCGCGTTGGCCGTACCGGTGTACCAGTCCGTATCCGTGGTGCTTTCATAGGGGGGAAGGATGGTGACGCCGCCGAAGTTGCGGTCCAGATCCCACGGGATGCCGATGCCGATGTGCGTATTGAGCCGAAGCGGACGGTACTGGGTCAGGACACCGACTGTATCAACGCCGGAATTGATACAATTGCTGAGCGGAAAGTCGATGATCCGGTACTTCCCGCCGAATGACACGGCGGGCTTCGCAACATTGCTCGTCAGGACGCCGAGACGGCTTCCCTGACCGCCCGCCAGCAGCATTGCGATCATTTCTTTTCTCAAGATGTTTTCCTCCAAGCTGTACGTATTTTTTCCGTTTCCGAAGATACAGGATGTCATATCCTGTACCGGTAAACGGGGGGAGATAATTTCCCGCATTGATTATAACACACGAAATACATTCCGTGAACAACCTTCACAGTTTTTTTCACTAATTCCTCAATTTTGCCGTCACTTTGACCAGTAAGAGTGCCTTCCGCTGTGATTTGTGTTGCGTTTTCATATTGCGGTGACTATAATAGTACAAGTGTTTTTATCTACCCGGTTTTTAACCTCCCGGAGGGGTGTATGTATACTATCGATTTTGACCATCCCGTACCTGTACATTTCATCGGCATCGGCGGCATCAGCATGAGCGGCCTTGCCGAGATCCTGCTCGGCCGGCAGTTTCCCGTGACCGGTTCCGATCTTAAGGCTTCCCCGCTTACGGACAAGCTCGCCGCCCTCGGCGCGAAGATCGCGATCGGCCATGACGCGGCCAATATTCCCGAAGACTGCGCGGCCGTCGTCTATACCGCCGCCGTTCATCCCGACAATCCCGAGTATGCCGAAGCCGTCCGCCGCGGTATCCCGCTCATTGCACGCGCGGTGCTCCTCGGGCAGCTTATGAAGAACTATCCGTCCGCGATCGCGGTCGCCGGCACGCACGGCAAGACCACGACGACCTCCATGATCGCCGAGGTCCTGATGGCCGGAGAGGCCGATCCGACGATCCTGGTCGGCGGCGTTCTTTCCTCGATCGGCGGCACGACGCGCGTCGGCCACTCCCCGTATTTTGTCGCGGAGGCCTGCGAGTATACGAACAGTTTCCTCAGCTTTTTCCCGAACGTCGCCGTCATTCTCAACGTCGACGCCGACCATCTGGATTTCTTCAAGGACCTCGACGACATCGCTTCGTCCTTCCACCGTTTCGCGTCTCTCGTTCCGGAGGACGGCACGCTCATTATCCATGCGTCCTGCAATAAATTCGAGACGGTGACGGAAGGGCTCTCCTGCCGCATCATCACCTTCGGCGATACGGAGAACGCGGATTACCGCGCGGAAGACGTGACGTTCGATGAGAACGGCTGCGCCTCCTTCCGCTGCATCGAGCGCGGCGGAGACATCGGCCGCTTCACGCTCCGCGTCCCCGGCATCCACAACGTATCGAACGCGCTCGCGGCGATCGCCGCCGGCCGTCTTGCGGGCGTATCTCCGGAAAAGATCTCAGAAGGCCTTTCTCTCTTCCACGGCGCCGACCGGCGTTTCGAAATGAAGGGTAAGATCGGCAGCATTTCGATCATCGACGACTATGCCCATCATCCGGCCGAGATCCGCGCCACGCTCACGGCAGCGTCCCGCGTTGCGCATCACGAGACCTGGGTCGCCTTCCAGCCGCATACCTATACGCGGACGAAGGCGCTTCTGCCGGAATTTGCGGACGCCCTGTCGCTTGCCGACCATGTGGTGCTCGCGGACATCTACGCGGCACGCGAGAAGAACACCGTGGGCGTCAGCTCCGGCGACCTTGCGGAAGCGCTTCGTAAAAACGGCTGCGACGCCGTCTACCTTCCGGATTTTTCTTCGATCGAAGATTTTCTTCTGACGCATGCGGTGGACAACGATCTCATCATGACGATCGGCGCGGGCGATATTTTCCGCGTAGGTGAACACCTTCTCGGGAAAGCATAAGGGCTGCCCACTTATCCACCGTCTGATCCCGCCTGATATCCACCGCTGTTCTCCGCATGATGTGGGCAGCGGTGGATTACTTTGTGGATGCACACCCCGCTTCATAATGCTATACTGTTCGAAGATTCAGAGAACAGGATGTCACCACCATGAAACCACTTACGATCAAAGCGTCATTTCCCTGCGATGTGACGATCATTTCCAATACATTTCTCGATGAATACATGCCCCGCGCAAACGGCGAATTCGTGAAGGTATATCTGTACCTTCTGCGTCTTACGTATTCCTCGGCGGACGCGCCGTCTCTGTGCGAGATCGCCGACAAGCTCAACTACACGGAGCAGGACGTACTGCGCGCGCTGCGCTACTGGGAGACCGAACGCCTCCTTGTGCTCGGCTACGCGGAAGACGGCTCCCTTTCCGGCATCGCCATGACGAATCTGTGCGCGCGCAGACTCGCCGCCGCCCCGGAGGCGTCCGATCCGTCGGTCCTTTTCCCCGCGCCGGATAAGCCGGCCCGGAAAGCCGTGATTGACACGCCGGTACGGAGCGACGGCACGATCTCCGCGTCCCGCCTCGAGGAACTGAGCGAAATGGAAGACATCCGCGAGCTTCTCTTTATCGTCCAGCAGTATCTCGGCAAAACGCTGAGTCCCTCCGAAACGCGCCGGCTCCTTTATTTCTACGAGGAACTGCATTTCGCGCCGGACCTGATCGATTACCTGGTGGAATACTGCGTGAGCAAGGGCCACGCGAGCATCCATTATATCGAGAAGGTCGGCCTCGGCTGGTATGAGGAGGGCATCACGACCGTACGGGCCGCCCGGCAGTCCGTCAGTTCCTACCATAAAGATTACTACGAGATCCTGAAGTTCTTCGGAAAGAACGACCACCACCCCATCGAGGCGGAGATCGGTTACATGAAGAAGTGGATCGAGACCTACGCCTTCCCGCTCGACGTGATCGGCGAAGCCGCGGGCCGCGCGGTCATGAAGGGCGTAGCGAGGCCGTTCCAGTATACGGACGGGATCCTCAAGGACTGGAATGAGCACGGCGTCCGGACGCTCGCGGACGTACGCGCCGAGGATGAAAAACACCGCGAAGCGGCACAGGCAAAGGCGGAAGCTGCCGCAAGGCCTGCTCCCCGCCGCAGCGGCCGCAACGCAAGGCCCGCGGAACAGCATGATTATAACTTCGACGAGATCGACGCGATGCTGATCGACCGGCAGAAGAAGGGCATCCCGGAAAGCAAGGAGTGACCATGGCGCTTACCAACCGGCAGTTTGAAAAGATCCTGCAGGAATACGACGAGACCAGACAGGAAAATGAACGGGCCGCGCGCGCCCGTTATGAAGAAGCGTGCGAAAAGATCCCCGCGCTCCGTAAGCTGGACGGGGAGATCGCAAAGACCGGCAGCGAGGCCGCGCAGTACGCGGTCACACACGGTGAAGTGATGCCGGATTTTTCAGACAGGATGAACGCGCTTTCAGATAAGAGAGCGCGTCTTCTTACGGATGCGGGGTATCCCGCGGACTATACGGAGATCCGGTACCGCTGTCCTCTCTGCCGTGATACGGGTTTTGCGGACGGCCGGAAATGCACCTGCCTTCTTTCGAAAGAAGCAGCCCTTCTCCGTGAAAATTACAACGCGGACAGTCTTTTCGCGGACGAGACCTTTGACAGTTTCCGGCTTGAGTATTATCCGGAAGAGACCGATCCGCGCATCGGGATGTCGCCCCGGGAAGCCGCTTCACAGGCGTACCGCGCGGCCCGCTATACGGCGGACCATATCCGCGACGGCGCCTCCCTCCTCCTCCGCGGCAGCGCGGGCCTCGGAAAGACGTTCCTGTCGAACTGCATCGCCCACGAAGCGCTGGACCGCGCCGAATCCGTCGTCTATCTTTCGGCGACCGACCTCTTCGCCCGTTTCGAAAAAGCCGCGTTTCAGGGAAATGATTCGGCCGGCCCGTCCATTTTCCGCGAATGCGACCTGCTGATCATCGACGACCTCGGTACGGAGCTCACGAACAGTTTTGTGGAAGCGAAGCTTTTCTACCTTGTCAATGAACGGAGCCGCCGGAAAAAAGCGACGGTCATTTCCACGAATCTCAGTATTTCCGAGATCCGCGACCGTTATTCCGATCGCATTTCTTCCCGGATTCTGCTATACTATGACGTAGTGTATCTTTTCGGCAGTGATATCAGGATCCTGAAAAAACAGCATACATGAGGAGGCCCCCACTTGAGCACATCGTTGTACGGCGCACAGCTTCTGACTACGATCCCCGAAGGACATCTTGCTATCATCCCGCTCGATTCCATGTCGGAATTCGGGAAACGCATCGACAGCTACATCACTCTGTGGCGAAAGGAACGCATGGCACAGAGCCTGACGCTTCATACGCTCGGTGACTCCTATCTCTCTGACAGCTACATCGTACCGGCAAAAACGCCCCGTTTCGGTTCCGGCGAGGCCAAGGGCGAGGTGACCGCCTCCGTCCGCGGCGACGACGTCTATATCCTCGTCGACGTCTGCAACTACTCGAAGACCTACCGTATCGGCAGATACACCAACGTAAAATCGCCCGACGACCATTTCCAGGACCTGAAGCGCGTGATCTCCGCGGTCCGGGCCACCGCCCGCCGCATCAACGTCATCATGCCGTACCTCTATGAAGGCCGGCAGATGAAGCGCGACGGCCGCGAATCCCTCGACTGTGCCGATGCGCTGCAGGAGCTCGTACAGCTCGGCGTCAGCATGATCATCACCTTTGACGCGCACGACGCGCGCGTACAGAACGCGATTCCGCTTTCGGGCTTCGAAGTCATGCAGGCGAGCTACCAGTTCATCAAGGCCATTCTCCGGAGCGCGCCCGATCTTCCGGTGGACAAGGATCACCTCATGGTGGTAAGCCCCGACGAAGGCGGCATGCGGCGCGCGATCTATATGGCCAACGTGCTGGGCGTGGATATGGGCACGTTCTATCAGCGGCATGATTATTCCATCGTCAACGAAAAAGGCAGCCATCCGGTCGTCGCCAACCAGTTCCTCGGCTCGGAAGTCGCCGGCAAGAACATCATTATCGTGGACGATATGATCTCGTCCGGCGAAACGGTGATCCGCACGGCGGAGCTTCTGCGTGAACGCGGCGCAAAGGATATCTACATCTGCGCGACGTTCGGCATGTTCACCCGCGGCTTCGAAGCTTTTGACAAAGCGTATAAGGAAGGCGTTTTCACGCGGATCTTCACGACGAACCTGATCTACCAGCAGCCGGAGCTTCTGAAGAAGAAATACTATACGAACTGCGACATGACGAAGTTCGTGGCGCTCATTATCGATACGTTGAATCACGACAGTTCGATCAGCATGTATCTCGATCCGGTCGATCGGATCCGTGCGGTTCTGGAAAAGCACAAAAAGGGAATACCGATCTGATCTCAGACAGATATGCCGCGTTTGACGCAGCGTATCATCGCAGAGCGGTGCCGCTTACCTTTCTTCGCTTCAGGCAGATCTGCGACGATCTGTTCGGACAAAAGAGAGCCGTCCTCACAGATCGCACACTGCCTTTGCGAAGATGCGGACGCCTGGCACAATGCTCTGCTCAAGATGCGCTGCTGACGCGGCATATTTTTGCGGTTTTATCCGGCACAGGCATATACCCGCACCGATATTCACCGGCATGAATGCCGGTCATCATAAAATAATACACAGCAGAAAGGGACTAATCGATGGAAAAGAACAGCGCATGGAAAAAGCGTGCCGCGGAGATCGGCAACGTATTCGCCGTCGCGGAGGATTATAAAGCATTTATCTCGCGGTGCAAGACCGAGCGCGAATGTGTCGCCTGGGCGGTCGCCGAGGCAAAGGCGGCGGGATTCCGGGATCTTGCCGAAGTGACGGAAAAAGGTGAGGCGCTGAAAGCCGGCGATAAGGTCTACGCCGCGCATCACGGCAAAACCATCATGCTCTACGTGATCGGCACGGACGACATCGAAAAGGGCATGAACCTCATCGGCGCGCACATCGATTCCCCGCGTCTCGACCTGAAGCCCAATCCGCTCTATGAAGATACGGATCTCGCCATGATCGAGACCCATTACTACGGCGGCATTAAGAAATACCAGTGGGTCGCCCTGCCGCTCGCGCTGCACGGCGTGATCTGCACGAAAGACGGCCGCACGGTAACGCTCGCCCTGGGCGAGGATCCGAAGGATCCGGTCTTCGGTGTTTCCGACCTTCTGATCCACCTTGCGCAGAAGCAGATGGAAAAGTCCGCCAGCCTCGTGGTCGAAGGAGAAGACCTCAACGCGATGGTGGGCAGCATCCCGCTTGCGGATGAGGAGAAGGAGGCTGTGAAGAAGGCCATCCTTGCGAAACTGAAGGAAGAGTACGGGGTGGAGGAAGCGGATCTGGTTTCCGCGGAACTGACCTTCCTCCCGGCCGGTCCCGCGCGGGATTACGGCTTCGACCGCAGCATGGTCATGGCTTACGGTCAGGACGATAAGGTCTGCGCCTATCCGGCACTCCGGGCGATCCTGCACATGGATACGCCGAAACGCACCTGCGTGACCGTTCTTTCCGATAAAGAAGAGGTCGGCAGCATCGGCGCGACCGGCATGCAGTCCCGTTTCTTCGAGAACACGGTAACGGACGTTCTGCGCGCGCTCGGAAAGGATACCGCGGCCGCAGCAGGCGCCCTGTCCCGTTCGCGGATGCTCTCCGCCGACGTGACCGTTGCCTTCGATCCGAACTATCCCGAAGTCATGGAAAAGAAAAACTGCGGCTACGCCGGCATGGGGCTCGGCTTCAATAAATACGTCGGCGCCCGCGGCAAGAGCGGCTCGAACGACGCCCGCGCCGAATACGTCGCGCTGATCCGCAGGATCCTGGACGAGGCGGACGTTTCCTACGCGGTGAATGAACTGGGGCGCGTCGACCTCGGCGGCGGCGGAACGATCTCGCACTTTACGGCGGAGTATGGCATGGACGTCATCGACTGCGGCGTCCCGGTCTTCAACATGCACGCGCCGTGGGAGATCACGAGCAAAGTCGATATTTACGAGACCCTGAAGGGTTATGAGGCTTTCTTTGCTTATGGAGAATAATAACGAACAGAACCTCAGCGGCGCTGCCGCCGGAGAGGATTATCTCATCCGCGCAACGGCCGCGGACGATGCGATCCGCGCTTTCGCGGTCACGACGCGCGGCGTAACAGAGGAAGCCCGGCAGCGTCATGGCCTGAGCCCGGTCGCCTCCGCCGCCCTCGGCCGAACGATGGCGGCCGCCCTTATGATGGGCGCGGATCTCAAAAACGATACGGACGTCCTGACGATCCGCTTCACCGGCGACGGGCCGATCGGCACCATCACCGTGACCGCGGACGCAAAGGGCGGCGTGAAGGGTTATGTGGATCATCCGGACGTGATCCTTCCCCCGAACGCGCAGGGCAAATTTGACGTCGGCACCGCGGTCGGGCACGGCGAGCTCCATATCATGAAGGATCTCGGGCTCAAAGAACCGTATGCCGGGACGGTGGCGATCCAGACCGGCGAGATCGCGGAAGATATCAGCTACTATTTCGCCGTCAGCGAACAGGTACCGTCCGTCGTTTCCCTCGGCGTACTGTGCAACACCGCCGACTACAGCATCCGTGAGAGCGGCGGCTTCATGCTGCAGCTTCTGCCGTTCTGCCCGGACGAGGTGATCGAAAAGCTTGAGGAGCGGTGCCGCTCTCTTCCGAGCGCGACCGATATGCTGCGGCAGGGCATGTCCCCGGAGGAGATCCTCTCCTTTGTGCTGGAAGGCATGGATCCGGTCGTACGGGACAAAAAGCCGGTACGTTTCCGCTGCGACTGCTCGCGGGAGCGCGTCGAGAAGGCGATCATCGCGATGGGCGCAAAAGAGATCCGCAGTCTCATCGCGGACGGAAAGCCCGTGACCTTGAACTGCGGATTCTGCAATACCGATTATACGTTTTCGATCGACGACCTGATCCTGCTCCTTTCCCGGGCGCAGCGGCAGAAGGCCTGATAGATTTTATGTAAACCAAAGAGAATAAATAAAAGCGGCTGCATCCCGTGAATGGTCTGCATCCGCTTTTCTTTACGGTTTTACAGTTCGCAGTTGCCCACGGTGCGCGGGAACGGCAGAACGTCGCGGATGTTGCTCATGCCCGTAACGTACATGATGCACCGCTCGAACCCGAGGCCGAAGCCGGCGTGACGTGTCGTGCCGTACTTGCGCAGATCAAGGTAAAAGTCGTAGGAGGATTCATCCATACCAAGCTCCTCGATACGCGCCTTCAATACCTCATAGTTGTCTTCCCTCTGGCTGCCGCCGATGATCTCGCCGATGCCGGGCACGAGGCAGTCCATCGCCGCAACGGTCTTGCCGTCCGGGTTGAGCTTCATATAGAAAGCCTTGATCTCCTTCGGGTAATCCGTCACGAACACCGGACGCTTGAAGATCTGCTCCGTGAGATACCGTTCATGCTCGGTCTGCAGATCGATCCCCCACTCCACCGGATATTCGAATTCCACGCCGGACTTTTTCAGAAGTTCGATCGCTTCGGTATAAGTCACATGGCCGAATTCCGAGTTCAGCACGTGGTTCAGGCGTTCGATGAGGCCCTTGTCGATGAAACTGTTGAAGAACTGCATCTCCTCCGGCGCGTTCTCCAGAACGTAACGGATGATGTACTTGATCATGTCTTCCGCAAGGCGCATGTCGTCCGTAAGATCCGCGAACGCGATCTCCGGCTCGATCATCCAGAACTCGGCCGCGTGGCGCTGGGTGTAGCTGACCTCGGCGCGGAAGGTGGGGCCGAAGGTGTACACGTCGCCGAAGGCCATGGCGAAGTTCTC
>JAFOIS010000325.1 GCA_017420605.1 Lachnospiraceae bacterium
GACGAGTACCTCATTTCCTCGATGAAGCTGCAGGGCGCGAAGATCAACTCCTGGGGCGTCGGCACGAAGCTCATCACCGCCTCCGACAATCCGAGTTTCGGCGGCGTATACAAGCTGTCCGCGATCCGGAACGAGGGCGAGACCGGATTCACCCCGAAGATCAAGCTTTCGGAAAACACCGCCAAGGTCACGAATCCCGGCAACAAGACGATCTTCCGCATCTACGACAAAGAGACCGGAAAGATCCGCGCGGACCTCATCTGCCTTGCCGATGAGACGTTCGACGAGTCGCAGGATATGGTCATCTTCGACCCGATCGAGACCTGGAAGAAGACAAAGATCGAGGGCGGCTCCTATACTCTCCGCGAGCTTCTCGTCCCGGTCTTCAAAAACGGCAGCTGCGTCTACACCTCCCCGTCCGTCATGGAACTCCGCGACATCTGCGCGAAGGAAAAGGCGACGCTCTGGGACGAAACGCTCCGTCTTACGAATCCGCACCAGGTCTACGTCGACCTTTCCGACAAACTGTACGACCTCAAAACGAAGCTTCTGCACGACGCGAGATCGTAACGCGTCCGGAACGCCCCCGCATGGACGAACTGAAAAGCACTCTTTTAAAATACTGGGGATATCCCTCCTTCCGGCCGGGACAGGAAGCAATCATTCGGGCGCTCCTTTCCGGCCGGGACGCTTTGTGCGTCCTGCCGACTGGCGGCGGGAAATCGCTCTGCTATGAACTGCCCGCCCTTCTCCTTCCCGGCATCACGCTCGTTATCTCGCCGCTGATATCGCTCATGGACGATCAGGTATCGCGCCTTGATGCGCGCGGAATCAGTGCGGCGGCGCTTCATTCCGGGATCACGCGCGCCGGACGGCGCGAAATTCTGGAAAAAGCCGCGCGGGGGGAGATCCGGCTTCTTTACCTTTCGCCCGAGCGCCTTGCCGCCTCCGATTTTGCCGCCTTCGCCCGCCGCCCGGACATTTCCCTTGTCTGCGTCGACGAGGCGCACTGCATCTCCTCCTGGGGCTACGATTTCCGCCCGGCCTACCGGAAGATCGGCATATTCCTGTCTTCCCTGCCGGACCGTCCGCCCGTCGCGGCCTTTACGGCAAGCGCGGATATGCGCGTCCGGGAAGACATCGTCTCCTCTCTCGGCCTTCGGGACCCCTATACCCACATTTCCTCCTTCGACCGCCCGAACCTGCGTTTTACCGTAGAGCGTCCGGAGGACCGCCGCACGGCGCTTTTCCGCTTTCTCCGGAAACATCCGGGAGAGAGCGGGATCATCTACTGCCTGACGCGGAAGGATACGGAACGTCTTTTCCGCATGCTCTCCGGCGCCGGATACCGCGTATCCTTCTACCACGGCGGCCTGTCCCCGGAGGAGCGCGTAAAGCAGGGAAATGCTTTTCTCGGCGGAGATGCGGACCTTATGGTCGCCACGAGCGCATTCGGGATGGGCATCGACAAGAGCGACGTCCGTTTCGTTGTGCACTATCAGCTGCCGTCGTCGCCGGAAGACTATTATCAGGAGGCCGGGCGTGCCGGAAGGGACGGCCTGCCTTCGGAATGCAGGCTTTTCTTCTCGCCGAAGGACGTCCGGATCGGGCGGCGCCTTATCGACAGTTCTGAAAAGCCGCGGAAGGAAGAGCGTGCAAAGCTCCATGCCATGGTGCGTTACGCGTCGGGAGAGACGTGCCTGCGCGCCTTCCTCCTTGCGTGGTTCGGGGAGGAAGCCCCCGCCTTCTGCGGGAACTGCTCGGTCTGCTGCGGCACGGACAGTCCGGACTGGCTCCCGCCGAAAGAGATGCGCGAAGCGGAGCTTCTTGATACGCTGCACGCGGTGCGCCGCCGGATCGCCAAAGAAAAAAAGATCCGGCAGGACCGGATCTTTCGGGATGATGAACTGCGTGATATGGTCTTGCTTCTGCCGAAGTCAAAAGCGGATCTTCTCTTTGTGGAAGGCGTTTCGCCCTTCCGCGCCTTTGCCTTCGGCGGGGAGTTTCTGGAAGAGATCCGCCTCTGGCGTTCCCTCTATCGTCAATAACGCGGCCTGCGGTGCGGTCCGCCCCGGCCGTCTTCTGCCGGGCCGGGACACTCCTCCGTACGGCGCCTCTTACAGCAGCGCGTTGTAAACGTCGCGTCTGGAAATGCCGCGGTCTTTTGCCGCAAGACGCATGGCTTCTTTCCGGTCGTGCCCGTCGGTCTCATAGAGGGCGACGTGCTCCTCGATGGAAAGCATTTCCCAGGCTGCCCGCTCCTCCGCCTTTTTCTCGTCAGCGGGACGTCCTGCAATGACCAGCACATATTCGCCGCGCACTTCCGCCCCTTCCGTCTGTTCCGCGGCTTCTTCGAGCGTCGTCCGCTCGACCGTCTCGAATTTCTTCGTCAGTTCCCGGCAGAGAGCGATCTCCCTGTCACCGAGCGTTTTGTACAGGAGTTCCAGGGTCTTTTTCAGGCGGTGCGGCGCTTCGTAGAGGATCGCCGTCCGCGTCTCATTTGCAAGGGACGCAAGGACTTCCTTCTGTTCCTTCTTGTCGCGGGGCAGGAAACCTTCGAACACAAACCTGCGCGCGTCCATACCGGAGAGCGTGAGCGCCGTGATGCAGGCGCACGGTCCCGGCAGCGACGTGACCGGAATATCCTCCTCGATGCACAGGCGCACCATTTTTTCACCGGGATCGGAAATGGCCGGCGTGCCGGCGTCGGTCACAAGCGCGATATCTTCCCCGAGGAGAAGGCGCGTAATGAGCTGCGGCCCTTTTTCGTCCGCGTTATGCTCATGATAGCTCTCGAGCGGCGTATGGATATCAAAATGCGCAAAGAGCTTCCGTGTGACCCGCGTATCTTCGGCGACGACAAGATCCACGCTCCGCAGCGTGTCGAGCACGCGGAGCGTTACGTCCGAAAGATTCCCGATGGGCGTCGCGCACAGGTACAGTGTTCCGCTCATTCTTCTGCCTTTCCCGCCTTCCGTTTTGCCGCTTCCTCTTCCTCAAGAACGCGGTACGCTACTTTCCCGACCAGGGTCTTGGGCAGCTCGTCCCGGAATTCGATCTCGCGCGGCAGCGCGTATTTCGCGATGTGTCTGCGGCAGTAGTCCATGATCTCGTCGCGGACCTTGTCGCTCTTCTGCACGTTCGGCTTCAGCATGATGAACGCCTTGACCGCTTCCATGCGGTAATCGTCCGGAACGCCGATCACGCAGCTCATCTGCACGCAGTCGTGGGCGTCGAGGATGTTCTCGATCTGCGCCGGATAGACGTTGTAGCCGGAGCTGATGATCATGCGCTTCGCGCGGCCGCGGAAGTAAATGAAGCCTTCCTCGTCCATATATCCGAGGTCGCCCGTGTATACCCAGGTCTGGCCGTCTGCATGCGTGCGGAGCGTCTGCGCGGTCTCTTCGGGCTGGCCGACGTACTCTTTCATCACGGTCGGACCGGCGAGCAGGATCTCTCCCTCTTCGCCGTACGGCACTTCCTCGTCGGTGCCGGGCTTTACGATCTTGATATAGGTATCCGGGAACGGAATGCCGATGCTGCCTTCCTTGCTGCGGGACGGCGGCGTCAGGCAGCAGGCCGTAACGGTCTCCGTCGTGCCGTAGCCTTCCCGGACCTGGATCTTGGCGTTATGGTCTGCCAGGAATTTATCCAGTTTTTTCTTCAGTTCGATCGAAAGCGAATCGCCGCCGGAGAACACACCCTTGAGAGAAGAAAGGTCCGCCTTCTCCATGGACGGCAGGCGAAGCAGCGCTTCATAGAGCGTCGGCACGCCGGCGATGAAATTGCAGTGATACTTCGTGATGAGCTTTGCGTAGGACTTCGCGGTGAACCGCGGGACGAGCACGCACCGGCCGCCTTCGCTCAGCATCGTATGAATGCAGACGCCGAGGCCGAAGCCGTGGAAAAGCGGCATCGCCGCAAGCATTTTATCGCCGGGTTTGAACATCGGATTCGCGGCAAGGACCTGCTCGCTTAAGGCATTGAAGTTCTTATTGGTAAGGAGGATCCCCTTCGTCTTGCCGGTCGTGCCGCCCGAATAGAGGACGACCGCCGGGTCCTCGCTTTTGCGTTCCACTTTATAGTTATAGAAGCAGTGACGGCCGAGCCGCATGAATTCCTTCCAGCGGATCACCGGCGCGTCGGACGGGATCTTCTCGAGTTTCCGCCCCGCGGTGAGCATGTAGCCGGCGCGGACCGGACGGGAAAGCTCGTCCTTGATACTGGCGATGATGATATTGACAAGACCCGTATGGGCACGGATATTTTCAAATTTATTATAGAACTGGTCGAGTGTGATCGCCGTGACCGACTTCGAATCATTGAGGTAGAATTCGATCTCTTTTTCCGCGGAAAGCGGATGGATCATGTTGGCGATGCCGCCCACGAGGTTGACGGCATAAAACAGGAAGATCGCCTGCGGGCAGTTCGGCATGGCGATGGTCACGCGGTCGTTCTCGCGGATGCCGATGGTCTTGAGCGATCTCGCGCAGGCGTGCACCTCGTCGACGAGCCTTTTATAGGTCGTAGGGCGGCCCATGAAATCGAACGCGACGTAGTCGGGAAAGCGCTTCGCGCGGTCCTCGACTTTGTCGAACATGCTCCCTTCGAAGTAATCAAGGTGCATGGGGATGCCTTCCATGGACCCTTCCCAGGGGGTCCTGATCTCCGCAGCCCCCTCCTTCTTTTTAAACATTTTCTTCCCCTCCGTATATCGATCGTATTTCTTCTGTATATTGCCCCGCCGCGTCGTAGACGATAAGCGGCGGTTCGACGGTCATATAGGCTTTCCCGCCCTTGACCGCTTCGATCAGTATGAGATTGGCGTCGCCGCCCGCGTGCGGGTGCACCATGCGCAGACGCTTCGGTGCAAGTCCGTACGATTGCATCGTGCCAAGAAGCTCCGCAAGCCGGAACGGCCGGTGGACCATGCAGAGCCTCCCGGTATTTTTGAGAAGCTTTGCCGCCTCCCGGATGATATCCTCCGCGGTGACGGAAAGCTCGTGCCGGGCTGCGGCGGCCGGATCCGAAGGATCGACGATCCCGGATCCCGCCGGCATATAGGGCGGATTGCAGGTGACGAGCGTAAAGGAATCGCGCGCAAGGAGGCGCGACGCTTCCTTCGCGTCGCCGGTATGGATCGTGATCCTCTCCGCAAGGCCGTTGTCCCGGACGGAGCGCTCCGCCCGCTTTGCCGCTTCGGGATCGATCTCGAGTCCCGCATAGCGCGCGTCTTCTGCAAGACGGCTCATAAGAATAGGGATCACGCCGCTCCCCGTACACAGGTCAAGCACGTTCTCCCTTTTTCTTGGACGCGGGAAATGCGAAAGCAGCACCGCGTCGATCCCGAACCGGAATCCCCGGAGCGGCTGGTAGACAAAAAGCCCGCCGCCCAGGTCATCGGCGCTTTCATTCTCCCGCTTTATTTTCTCCGTCATTTTTCTCCGGCCTGTCAGCGTCGCCCTTGTTCTTCCGGCGCGGCTTGTGACGGCGGCGTCTCTTTTTGTTCGGCTTTTCTCCGGTGATCTCGTCCGGCGCGGCCGCTTCCTCCGCCTCTTCCTCTTCTTCGATCTCTTCGAGGATCTGCAACTCTTCCTCGGCTTCCTTTACTTCCTCTTCGGGGATCTCCTGGATCGCCTCGGGCTTTTTCCTGCCTTTTTTCGGCGTGAAGCGGATCTCGGAGACCGGATACTCCCGGAGTTCCTTTTCCTCGTTTTCGAGCTGGACCACGACCCGTACGAGCTGGCGCAGGATATTGACGGACTGCACTTCCGCGTTAAGGCCGTCCGGTGTGACCGCCGTATCGCCCTTGCGCGGCAGGCCGCGGCTCAGATACTCATACGCTTCCTGCTCGTTTTTGAGGCAGCACATCAGCCGCCCGCAGGTCCCGGAGATCTTGGTCGGGTTGAGGGACAGGTTCTGCTCCTTCGCCATCCGGATCGAGACGGGCTCGAACTCGTGCAGGAAGGAAGCGCAGCACAGCTGCCGTCCGCAGCAGCCCATGCCGCCGAGGATCCTCGTCTCGTCGCGGACGCCGATCTGGCGGAGTTCGATACGCGTGCGGAAAACGCCCGCGAGGTCTTTTACGAGTTCCCGGAAATCGACGCGACCGTCCGCGGTGAAATAAAAGAGCAGCTTGTTGTTGTCGAAGGTGTATTCGGCGCTGACGAGTTTCATTTCCAGATTATGCGCGCGGATCTTTTCGAGGCAGACCGCATAGGCGGCTCTTTCCTTCTCCCTGTTTTCCGCCTCGTGCGCCTCGTCTTCTTCCGTTGCGATACGGATGACTTCCCGGAGCGGCGCGGCAAGATTTTCTTCCTCCACCTCGCGGGTCGGCAGCACGACGGTGCCGTATTCGATACCGCGGATGGTCTCCACGATCACATGGTCGTTATAATGCAGTGTCAGTTCCCCGGGGGCGAAATAATAGACCTTGCCGGGCGAACGGAACTTTACGCCGGTTACTGTTGGCATTGCTTAATTCTCCATCATTGTCAGGAACAGAAGTTCCATAGTCGTTTCAAAGTTGACGTTGGCACGGAGCCGGATCCTTGCCTTGTCGATGGCGGAAAGGATCGCCTGCAGCCCCTCGTAGGAGCTCAGCTTCGCCTGCTCCGCGATCGCTTCGATCTTGTCACGGAACGTAAGGCCGCCCGGATCCTTCGTTGCCTTATAGAGCAGAACGTCGCGGTACCAGATCGTGAAGACGTCGAGGTACTCGTATACGCTCTGCTTTTCCTTCGCGAGATCCGCGATCGCCGCGATCGCGTCCCGCTCTCCCATTTTCCGGATATTGGTGAGGATCCGGAGCGCGCCGGTAAGGAGCGATGAAAAGTCGCCGCTCATGGCCGCCGCCTTCGCGCGGCCGATGTTGCCCTGCGCATAGGAGGCGATCAGCTCCGCTTCCCGGACCGAAAGGTGGAACTCGTCGGTCAGATACCCGACGACGGCCGCATTGGACAGCGGACGCAGGCTCAGCGAAACACAGCGCGAGAGCACTGTGGGCAGCATCGCGTCCCGGTTGTCCGAAAGCAGCAGGATCACGACATAGGACGGCGGCTCCTCGAGCGTCTTGAGCAGCGCGTTCTGGGCCTGCGGATTCATTTTGTCGGCATCGTCTATGATATAGACTTTGTACGGACTTTCATACGGCCGGACGGGGACCGTTTCCACGACCTGCGTGCGGATCTCGTCCACGGAAATAAGGTTCGGCTTTTCGTGCGTCACGAAAATGAGATCCGGGTGATTCCCGCCCGATACCTTGATGCAGGAGGCGCAGTGGCCGCAGGGCTCGGGACGGAGCGCCTGAAGATCCTTCTCCCTGCACAGAAGGAGCATGGCGAAGATCTGCGCCAGCGTACGCTTGCCGCTGCCGCCCTCCCCGTCAAAAAGATAGGCATGCGAAACTTCGCCGGTCCGTACCGCCGTCTGCAGATGCCCTATGATCTCTTTGTGTCCGTATACGTCGGAAAACTGCTTTATTTCCATAATACAGGATTATACCATAACCCGGATGGTTTCCTCAATATCCGCAAGACACTCCTTCATGCTTCCGTTGTTGGGATAACGCTTCCCGATCCCGGCCGCACGGATGTTTTCCTCCGAAAAATCCGCTTCGTCCGCCAGGAAGCGGCGGCACATCTCCGCGTATTTCGGCGTCTTCTGCTCTCTCTCCCGTCCGAGGGCGCGCGCAAGACGCTCCCCGTCTTCCACTTCGATATACAGGGGAACGACGTTTTCCGCCCCGAAATAGTCCCGGATCTTCCGGTAGGATTCGAGCGTGCCGATCGCAAGGTAATTATGCGCGGCAAGATCGATGCTTCCGTCGTCCGCCGTCGCGTACCGCCAGATACCATGGACCGTGTCGTAGGCCCGTTCCTCGACGACCCTGCCCCCGTCGCGGAGACGGCTGAGTTCTTCCTCGGATACGAAACGGTAATCCCTGCCGTCGGTCTCGTGCTCGCGGATCGGCCGCGTCGTATAAAGAACGATCCGGTGCAGCCCAAGACGCGGATCGCCGAGCAGCGCGTTATAGACCGAGTCCTTGCCGGACGCGCTTTTGCCCATGATATAAAAAAGTTTTCCCATTCTATGCTCCCTGCCGGCCGCATGGCGGCGCCGGCGTTCCTGTTTCATTTTCCGATGCAGCGGATCGTTTGTTTGGCGCCGCGGACACAGATCCCCTGCTCCGCAAAGGTTTCCAGCATATCCGCAAACCCCTCCGGGATCACCTCTCCCGGCACAAGGAGCGGGATCTCCGGCGGGAAGCAGCAAACGAACGCCGCTGCGATCCGGCCTTCCGCGCTCTTTACCGGGACTTCTTCCGTATCCGTCGAATCGACCGCCTCCGCAAGCGTCATCGCCGCCTCCGGTAGACCGGAAAGCAGTTTCCGATTCGTCCGGGTCTCCCAGGCCGCCGGTTCCGCGGCGCATTGCCCTCCTTCCCGGCTAACGGCGGCAAGGGCGTCCAGAAGACGCGCAAACCCTTCTTCCGTATCGGCCGGCGACGTCATGGCGAGGACGTAACGCTCCGTGTTGAGTTCCGGTTCTATGCGCCACCCCCTCCGCAGTATCTCCGCAAGGCGCGGTCCGGAAATGCCCGCCTTAAGAGCGTCGATACACAGCTTGCCGGGATCGAGATCTTCCCCTTCGGCAAGGCCGGCCGTCTCCTTCCCAAGAAGCCGGATGCCGGGCAGGGACGCGGCCGCTTTCCGGAACGCCGAAAGCCTTTCCGCATACGTATCGAAATATGCCTCTCCCTTCTCCATCATGCCGTGCAGGCACGCCGTCATGGAGGAAAGAATGAGGTAGGACGGACTGCTGGTCTCGTAGACGTCCAGGAAAAACCGGATGCGCGACGCATCCGCGCGCCCTGTCACGTTATGAAGAAGCGCCGCGCCGGTCAGCGCCGGCAGCGTTTTGTGCATGCTCTGGACGACCAGGTCCGCACCGCAGTCTATGGCAGAGCGCGGGAAATACGGATGGCGCGAAAAATGCGCGCCGTGCGCCTCGTCCACAATAAGGAGCGCACCGGCCTCATGGACCGCTTCCGCGATCGCGCGCACGTCCGAAACGACGCCGTCATAGGTCGGAGATGTGATAAGGACCGCCTTTGCCTCCGGATGAAGGCGCAGCCCTTCCCGGACCGCCGCCGCGCGCACCGGACCGCCGCCGGCCAGCCTGCCGGCGCCTTCCGTATCCTCCGGGCGCAGATACGCGCACGTAAGGCCGCGCAGGTACGCCGCGTGATACACGCACTGATGGGCGCTGCGCGCCATAAGGAGCGTCGAAGCGCGCGGGATCGCGGCGCTGACCGCCGCAAGGAGGGCCGCTGTGCTGCCGCATACGGAAAAGTATGTTTCCTTCGTCCCGTAAAAGGCCGACGCGCGGTCCATTTCCGTCAGGAGGATCCCCGACGGCGCATGCAGGTCGTCAAATCCTTCTATTTCCGTAATGTCCATCGACATCGCCGCGCGCAGCGCCTCGTCCGCGCTGCGCCCGGACGGTTCTCCGGACCGTTTATGGCCCGGCATATGCATGGGATACGCGCCGCTTCCTGCGTACGCGGCAAGCTTTTCTTCCAGATATTCGTTCATGCAGACAGTATAGACCATCCCGCGGAAGGGCGCAACGCGCCTCTTTACGCTTTTCATTTTTCCGCGGATATGCTACACTTTTTACATTAAATCTATAATTCCGACCGATGAGGAGGAGACCATTATGTTCTGTCCGAAATGTGGAACCCGTCTTCCGGACGAGGCCGCGTTCTGCACCAACTGCGGAGCGCAGCTTGCCGCGTTCCGGCCTGCCGCCCCGGCCCCGCAGGAGCCTGTGCAGGATATCATCACCCCGCAGTATACACCGCAGGATACGCCGCCGTACATGCAGCAGGAGACCCCGCCGCAGTACGGACAGCAGGCCGTCCCGCCGCAGTATGACCAGCCGCAGCAGCAGCTCCGGCCGGTGCAGCCCGGTGTGCAGTCTTCCGGCAGCGCGCCCGCGCCGAAAGGTGACGGGTCCGGTCTGCTGATCAAGATCCTTCTCGGCGTCGCGGCGGTCCTTCTTATCGCCGTGGCGGTCGTGGCCGTCCTCGCGCTCCGCAAGCCGAAAGCCACGTCGGAAAATGCATCCGCTTCGGAACAGACGGAAGCTTCCTCCGAATCCGCCACCCCGGAGATCGGAACGCTGCAGCCCGAACCCTCCGGCGACGGCGGCTCTTCGTCCGAAGACGCGCCGGGAGGCGCTCTTACGGATAAGACCGATACGGTCGACGCCCTGATCCGCCCGTCGCTTTTTGCGTTTCTCGGTTCCTACAGCGACCGCGTGGCCGTGATCCCGTCCGTACCGTTCTATACGGTAAACCCGGATCTTTCCAACGTCACGAACCTCGACGATTTCTATTTCAGCGATCCCGCGAAACAGATGCTGGCAAAGAACGGCTTCGTGGTCCTCGAGGGCTCGGGCGGTTCGGAATTCTTCAGCGTCTATGAAACGAACCGCTACTGGAAGAACCCGAACTTCGTCACCGTGGATTCGATGATGCACGCCTATCATCTCTACTTCAGCCACCTGATGAAGACGACGGAAAAGAACTACCTCGTTTATCATCTGCTCACCTTAAGCAACCAGATGATGGAAAAGAGCGAAGCGCAGCGCGCCGCTCTTGCGGGCACCGAATGGGAAGAAGCCGCGAAGCGGAATGTCGCGTTCTTCGCCGTCGGCGCGCGTCTTCTCGACGATTCCGTGACCGTGCCTTCTTCCGTGACCGATATCGTCTCGGATGAGCTTTCGAAGATCAGCGCGCAGGCCGGCATAGGCAACTGTCTCATTACGGGCGAGATGGAAGACTACAGCCAGTATATCGTCCGCGGCTACTATGCCGGGGATCCGCAGCTTGAGCGTTACTTCCGCGCCATGATGTGGTACGGCCGGATCGGCTTCCGCCAGTCGATGGAGGATCTCGACCGCAGCGCGCTTCTTATGACGCTCGCGCTGGACGGCGATACAAAATCCTACTGGGAAGCGATCTACGCCGTGACCGCCTTCTTCGCCGGCGAGAGCGACGACTGCGGCTACTATGAATACCGTCCGGTCATCGACGCCGCCTACGGCGCGGACGTTACGGTCGCGGATCTTCCGGGAAATACGGAAGCCTTCAACGAGTACCACCGCCTCACCGCCACGATGCGCCCGCCCTGCATCAATTCCATCCCGGTCTATGACGATCCGGATACCGATTCGGTCGAAGCAAGCCTTGGCTACCGTTTCATGGGCCAGCGCTTCTCGCTCGACGCGACGATCTTCCAGAATCTCATCTATGGGAAGGTCAAAGAGAATTCCATGGGTAATAAGCGGATGCTTCCGGACGCGCTGGACATCCCGGCGGCCTTCGGCTCCGAAGCGGCCCTCATGATCCTGCAGGAACGCGGCGCCACCGATTTCGCGAAGTACGTCGAGAACATGACCGAACTGCGGACCGAGATCGCGAACGCGCCCGATACGCTCTGGAACGCCTCTCTCTACAGCCGCTGGCTCTTCACGCTCCAGCCGCTCGTCTATGAGAAGGGCGACGGCTATCCGGCCTTCATGCAGGGCAACGCCTGGGCGAGAAAGAGCCTTTCCTCCTTCCTGGGCAGCTATACCGAACTGAAGCACGACACGGTCCTGTATTCCAAGCAGACCTACGCCGAAATGGGCGGCGACCTCCCGCCGGAAGAAAAAGATGACCGCGGCTATGTGGAACCGGAACCGGAAGTCTTCAAACGCCTCGCGACGCTGACCGACGCGACAAGCGCGGGCCTTTCGGCCTACGGGCTCATTTCCGACGCGGACAAGGATAACCTCATGATCCTCCGCCAGCTCGCGAATTCGTTCGCGGAGATCGCGGAGAAGGAACTGAAGAACGAACTGCCGACCGACGGCGAATTCGAGCTGATCCGCTCCTACGGCGGCCAGCTGCAGCACCTGTGGGAAGAGGCCATGAAAGCCGATGCGGAAGCCACCGGCCAGGCCCTTACCACAAAGGCATTCCCGGCCGCGGTCGTCACCGACGTCGCGACGGATCCGGACGGCGGCGTCTGCCTCGAGCTCGGCACCGGCAGCGTCTCCGAGATCTGCGTCATTTTCCCGATCGGCGGAGAGCTGCACGTCGCGAGCGGCACCTGCTTCAGCTTCTATCAGTTCAGCCAGCCGATCTCCGACCGTCTGACCGACAACGCCTGGCGGGAAATGATGGGCCTTGCGCTCAACAGCTCCGGTTCCTACAACACGCCGGCCAAGAAGACCGAAGACTGGGTGAAGGACTTCTCGTACAACTGGAGAGACTATAACTAAAAGCCGGACGCCGCGGCGGCCGGGAACAGCCATGAAGACCGAATCCGGCAGACTTAAGAGCAATAAAACGAGGCGCCTCCTTCTTTATGCGGGAGGCGCCCTTCTTGCTGTCCTGCTTTTTCTTCTGCTCTATCTTCGGGGCGCGTTCCTGCCGCGCTGGATCGTCTGGAACGTGCGCACCCTTACCGCGGATCTGGACGGAGACGGCCTTGACGATACGCTTCGTTTACGCGGAAGGCGCCTTACGGTGCGCTTCGCGGAAGACGATCCCGCCGCAAAGCCCCGGATCTTTCGGACGCCGGCGCGGTACCTCATCAGCGACGTTCTCACCGGGGACTTTACGGACGACGGCAAAACCGACGTCCTCCTCCTTGCCTGGCGGATCGGCAATTACGGCACCTCGCACCCGATCTGGGTCAGCGGAAGGGATATCACCTTTACCGAGCATCTCTTCTTTTATCAGTACCGGAAGGATACTTTATGGCCGCTCTGGATGTCTTCCGACGTCGGCACCTACATCCGCGCAGTCTTCTTCGACGGGGAATACCTGCATCTTGAGACTGCCGAAGGCGGCGAAGTGCTGACGCGCTGGGCCGGCTGGAACGCGCCGCCCGGCGTGCGCCCCGACTGGGGCCTCGAGATCATTACCGACGCGCCCGGTCAGTGACCTGCTCTTCGTTCCGCTCTTTCCGCCTTTTCCAAAGAATCAGAAGAATAAAGAATATGCCGGCCGCGCAGGGGATCGCAAAGGATGAATTTTCTTCCCGTTCCGCAGGTTCTGTCTGCGTCTTATCCGCCGGTGCGTTTTCTGCCTGCAGATCTTCCGGCGCGGCTTCTCCCGGTCCCTCTTCGCCGCTTCCCGCATTTCCGGGCGCAGCGCCTTGATCCGGCGCGTGCGCAGCCGCCGGCGGCTCCTGCGGACTGTCGGCTGCCGAAGGCCCGTCTTCCGGATCTGCCTCTTCCGGGCTCACCGTTTCGGGACTTACCGTGTCGGGTCTTACGGTCTCCGGCCGCTCTTTCTGCGCCGCTTCTTCCTCCCCGGCCTCTTCCGGATGCCGGATCTTGAACTCCACCGGTCCCAGCACGCAGACGTTGCCCGCCGCGTCCACCGTCTCGATCCGGATCGCGTATTTCCCGTCCGCGGACAGTTCCTCCCGGAGCGTCAGGACATCGCCCCTGTATTCGTACGGCACCTCCTGCCCGTTTACCGAAACGGACAGGACCGTCACCGGGTCGATATCCCGGATCACGAACGACGGGCGCATCGCATGCCCGATCACCTGCCCCTCCGCTTCCTTCTGCTCCCATTCGATGCGCGTACCGCCCCGGTTTTCGGAAAATGAGATCGTACGGCTCACCGAATTGCCTGCAAGATCCGTCACCGTCACGGCCAGCCGGTACTGATCGTCCGTTTCGATGGGATCGAGCGCCCAGATGAGCCCTTCCTCCATCAGGACAGCCTCTCCGCCGGGTCCGGTCTCTCCGGAAAGGATCCCCGTAAGAACTGCGGCGATCCCTTCCTTAACAAGATTCCTGTCTTCCGCGGAAAGAATCAGCTCGAGCGGGGTGCGGTTGGAGGAAAGATCGTCCACACCCTGGATCGTAAGGCGGGGAAAAGTCTTGTCCACGACAAAAGCAGCTTCTTCCGGCAGGGACGCCGTATTGCCCGCAAGGTCCGTCACGGTGCCGGAAAGCCGGTACCGCCCGTCCTCCGTAAAGGTGACCTCCGCCGTCCCGTCCGTAAACGCCACGGCCGGCGCGGTATGCTCCGTTTCGATGACGATGCCGTGCGTCCCGTCGAAATTCGGATCTTCCACCGTGATAAGACACGTCCGGTCATCGCGGAAATACATGCCGTTCTCCGCGTCGTCGTTATCGTATGCGACAGAGGCCTGCGGCGGTGCGGTGTCAATGACGAACGCTTCCGGCGATACGCCGTCATAGACGGTCCCCTGCGACGGATTCCCCGCAAGATCGCGTCCA
>JAFOIS010000326.1 GCA_017420605.1 Lachnospiraceae bacterium
CGAAGGTGAAGACCGGATACGTCACATGCGCGCGCCTTGTATTTACCGACGGGCAGTATAAGATGCACTTCTATACCGGGGAGGCCAAGACGCCGCCGGCATGGAATGAATTCGGCTGGGATGATCCGGCGCCGCAGCTTTCGAGCCTGCAGGTTTTCCCGGACAGCTGCAGCGTCGAAGAATTCGCGCAGAAAGTAAGCTGCCAGCACGTGATCGTGACCTACGGGGACTATACCGAGCAGATCCGCGACTTCTGCACGATCCTCGGCATCGCGATCCTGTAAGGAAAGTAAGTTCCCGAGGGATGGAAGAAAATGTCGGAAATCACTCTGAAGGGCGTCTCCAGAGTCTACGGGAAAAAGACAAGGGCGCTGGATAAGATCGATCTTACGATCTGCAACGGAGAGTTCATTGTTCTTCTCGGACCGTCCGGCTGCGGCAAGACGACGTTCCTCCGGGCGATCTCCGGCATCGAAAGACCGGATGAAGGGGATATCCTCTTCGACGGGGTCTCGGTACTTGACAAAAAACCGCAGGAGCGGAACTGCGCGATGGTCTTCCAGAACTTCGCGCTGTATCCGCACATGACGGTCTATAAGAACATCGCGTATCCGCTGGCATCGAGGAAGATGCCGAAGGACGAGATCGACCGGAAAGTACGCAAGATCGCGGAAGTCTTCCGTATTACGCCGCTTCTTGAAAAGAGGCCGCGCGTGCTTTCGGGCGGACAGCGGCAGCTGGTCGCGGTCGCACGCTCGCTGGTGCGGGATCCGGATGTATTCCTTCTTGACGAGCCGTTCTCGAACCTGGACGCGGAAACGAGGGATATCCTCCGGAGCGAAGTGCGGCGCGCACATGCGCTGCATCCGAAAACGCCGTTCATCTACGTGACGCATGACCAGACGGAAGCCATGAACTTAAGCGACCGGATCGCCGTCATGCATGCGGGCAGGATCACGATGTGCGGAACGCCGGCGGAGATCTATGACCGGCCCGCGGATATCTTCACGGCACAGTTTTTCGGAAATCCGAAAATGAATCTGATGCCGGGGATGCTCACCGGAAGCGGAGATGACTGCATACTTGCGGCAGGCGGCGGGACGGTTCGTATCGGTACCGGCGATGCAGGCCCCGGCGGGCAGCGGAAGGTCCTCCTCGGTGTCCGTCCCGAAAAGATCCGGGTGCCGGAAAATGAAACCGGCGCAGGCGGGATGGGAAATGACGATGTTCTCCGCATAAACGCAACGGCGCTCGGAAAGGCAAGGCTCGGAATGGGAGAGCAGCTCCTGTTTTCGATAAACGGCGCGGAGGGTGAGTTCTCCGCGGTGCCGGAAGAAATGCCCGCGTGGGAGTGCGGACAGCAAAAAACGGTTATTGTACTTAAGAAAGATATACTGCTGTACGACCCGGAATCCGGTCAGAGGATTCTCTAAGGACTGGAAGAGAAATGATCACAGTAAGACAGCTTGCATCGCTGGCAGGCGTATCACCGGCCACAGTATCGAAAGCTCTGAACGACCAGAGCGATATCGGCCCGGCAACCAAAGAAGCGATCGTAAAGCTTGCCCGTGAAAACGGGTATGTGAAGCGCAATGCCATTCAGGGAAAGGAGAATACGTTCTCCGGCCTTCGGATCGGCATCCTCTTCACAGACCAGTTCAGTAAGTATTATTCCCGGCTCCTTACGGAGTTCAATGAACGCATCGCGGCGGAGAAGGGCATCGTTTTCACGGTCGATACGATGTTTTCCGACAAACGGGCGGAAGAACTGTGTTACTTCTTCGAAAAGACCCGGATGGTCGACGGCATCATCTGCATCGCGGCGCTTGACAACAACCTGATGCTGGAGAAGCTGCGTACGCCGGTGGTTTCCTGCTCGGTGATCCGGGAGATGGGCACGTATAATTACGATTACGTCTTCATCAACGAAAAGCCGGGCATCGACGAAGCGATCCGTGAACTGATACGGCAGGGCCACAGGACCTTCGGATATCTCGGCGAACGGTACACCGGAAAACGGCACCAGCTATTCTGCGAGGCGATGGACGCCAACGGGATCCCGAAGGAGGACCGGTTTGAACTGATCTCGGAATACCGTTACGAGAAGGCCGGATACGCGCTGATGCGCGAGCTTCTCATGAAAGACCGGATCCCGACCGCGATCTTCTGCGACTATGACGACATGGCGGTCGGCGCCGGACAGGCGATCGTGGAAGCGGGCTTCCATGTGCCGGACGATTTTTCGGTCGTTGCCGTGGACAACAGCGAACTGATCCTGGGACATCATAAGATGATCGCGTCCGTGGACTGCAATATACCGGATCAGGTGAACATAGCGCTGTCGCTTCTCAAGAAGCGGATCCGGGAGCCGGACTGCGCGGTGCAGAACGTGAGCCTGCTGTCAAGGTTCATCAACCGGGAGACGGTCGGACCGGCGCCGAAATGGAAGAAGCGGCCGGATGAAAATGGATAAAATGTCAAAAATTTGACATTTGCACAGTTTTCCATTATTATCTATTACCATATGAAATACCCTCATAAGAGAGTATGGATACACAATAATTTTCTATACCAAAAGGGAGGTAGAAAATGAAAAAAGTTTTAGCATTGCTCCTGGCACTCGTCATGGTAGCATCGCTGGCAGCCTGCGGCGGCGCAGCACAGTCGTCCGCGGCCCCGGCGGAATCACAGGCGGCTTCTTCGGAAGAAGCGAAGCCGGAAGAGACCCCGGCTCCGACCGAAGCGCCGGAATCCTCTGTTGAGGAAGGTTCTGCTGTCGAGCAGGAAGAGAAGGCCTCTGATGATATCATCACGGTCACCTACTTCTGCACGATCGGCGCGTATCTGGAACTCCTCGTTAACGAGATCGACAAGTGGAACGCCGGCGAAGGCAAGGAAAAGGGCGTCTACATCGAAGTCACCTCGAACATCAACGATGGTTCCTCCGCGATCGAAGCTCAGATGCAGGCCGGTAACCACTGGGATATGATGGACGGCGGCACCAACCAGGCGTGGGTCCTTCAGGGCTGGGTCAAAGACCTCAACGAGATCGACGATCCGGACCTCAAGGCTCTGATCGAGTCTGATGCTCCGTACTTCACCCCGCAGTGCACCGTCGGCGGCAAGCTTGTTGCTCTTCCGCTGGAAGCTGTTCCGCTGAAGCTCGCTGTTAACGTCGACCTGTTCGAAAAGTCCGGTCTGGAATATCCGAAGACCTGGGACGAATTCATCGCCTGCGCGAAGAAGATCACCGAAGACAACCCGGGCACCGCATGGGGCCTTGGCGGCACGACCTGGAGCGCGTTCTATCGCCGTCTGTTCATGAAGTCGATGAGCGCTTCTCTTGAGAAGAACTACTGGGATCCGACCACCGGAACGTATTCCTTCGGTCAGTACAAGCCGATCATGGATGGTCTCCGTGACCTCTATGCGAGCGGCTGCATCCTTGGTATGGATGACCTTGCGATCGACCCGATCCGTGCGGAATTCGCAGCGGGCAAGGTCGGTATGTTCCCGGCTCCGGCTTATGACTGGTCTGTTTACACGAACCAGTTCCCGGCAGAATGCAACTGGACCATCATCGATATGCCGACCCTCGGCGACAAGGCTGAGTACAAGGGCTCCTATATCCCGCGTGTCAACAACTCCATCGACCAGGTCAACTGGGATGCTGCGGATGATGCGAAGAAGGCTGCCATTGTCGACGCTTATGTCTTCCTGAACAGCGATGCCCTTAACTCCACGATCTATGCGAACGCCGGTATCATTCCGCTGAAGCCGGAAATCGCTGCGAGCACGGATCTGGTCATCACGCAGAACCAGGAACAGTGGGCGATCATGTCTGACCTCACCAACTATGCTCCGGAAGTCTACACCCCGGACGGCATGCTTCCGCTCGAAGGCGACAAGTTCCCGGATGTCTTCTCGCAGTATCTGCACGGCGACATCGACGACTGGGATGCCCTCGTAGCTGACCTTGACGAGCGTTACAACGCCGCCTGGGCCGAAGCAGTTGAGGACCCGGATATCGATACCGACCGCTATCTGTATGATTACAGCCACAACCTTGACTGATAGGCAAGGCTGATCGGTAAAGATCAAAAGCAAAGAGCACCCCGCGCGAAAGCGCGGGGTGTTTTCTGTTCCTGTGGAAGAAAGAACCTTATAACGGACCTGTTAAATCATTTGAAATGCATCTTCGCCGCGGTCAGCATCATCTTGATCCGGTTGAGCTGGTTGACCTCGCTGGCGCCCGGATCGTAGTCGATGGCGACGAGATTTGCTTCCGGGTAATGCCGCCGCACTTCGCGGATCACGCCTTTGCCGACGATGTGGTTGGGAAGGCACGCGAACGGCTGGATGATGACGACGTTCGGGACGCCGCTGTGGATCAGTTCCATGATCTCACCGGTAAGGAACCAGCCTTCTCCGGTCTGGTTTCCGAGCGACGTGATGGGGGAAGCGAGCTTCGCCAGCTTCCGGATATCCATGGGCGGGTCGAAATGCCGGCTCTTTTCGAACTCCTTCAGAGCAGCGCGCCGGACAAGCTTTATGCCTTCGATCCCGAGATTGCCCTTCAGGGCTCCGATGCGGCTCGTACCGAGGTTGTCCGCCTTGAAATTCGTATTGTAAAAACTGTAGTTGAAGAAATCGATCAGATCCGGAACGACTGCTTCGGCGCCTTCTTCTTCAAGAAGCGCGGCAAGGTGGTTGTTGGCGGTCGGTGAGAATTTCACGAGGATCTCGCCGACGATCCCGACGCGGATCTTTCTCTCTTCACGAACCGGGAGGGCGTCAAAGGAGCGGATGATCCCGCGGCAGATGCGGGCGTACTCCTGGATGGTCGGTTTGGGGGAGGAGACAAACTCGATGCACTTATCTTCCCATTCCTTATGCAGCGCGTTCGCGGAGCCGGGCGTAATCTCATAGGGGCGCATCCGGAGCAGGCAGCGCATCAGGATGTCGCCGAAGACGACCGCCGCGCCGCCGCGCGCCAGCATATCCGCTGACAGCCGGAATCCGGGCTGGGATTCCGTGCCCTGGAAATTCGCGGAAATGACCGGAATATGCGAAAGCCCCGCCTTGGCAAGCGCGCGGCGGATAAAGCCGATATAGTTGGAAGCGCGGCAGCCGCCGCCGGTCTGCGTCATGATGACGGCGACGCGGTCCGTGTCGTATTTCCCGGATTCCAGCGCCTGCATGATCTGTCCCACGACGATGAGCGACGGATAGCAGGCGTCGTTATTGACGTAGCGGAGACCCGCGTCGATGGCGCTCCGGTTGTCGTTGGAGAGGATATCCACATGGAAGCCGCAGGCACGGAACGCTGCCTCCAGGATCCGGAAATGGATCGGCGACATCTGCGGGCAGAGAATGGTATAATCCTCTTTCATTTTTTTGGAGAACACCGGTTTGCGGATCGACGACGGCGCCGGCTCGGGCAGTTTGTTTTTTTCTTCCCGCTCCCGGATCGCCGCGAGCAGGGAACGGACGCGGATCCGCGCCGCGCCGAGGTTGTTCACCTCGTCGATCTTAAGGCACGTATAGAGCTTTCCGCTGCCGGAAAGGATATCGTAGACCTGGTCTGTCGTGACGGCGTCAAGGCCGCAGCCGAACGAATTGAGCTGGATGAGGTCCAGGTCTTCCGCGGACTTTACATAATTCGCCGCGGCGTAAAGCCGTGTATGGTACATCCACTGGTCGTTGACGCGGATCGGCCGTTCGATCTTCGCAAGGTGGGAGACGGAATCCTCCGA
>JAFOIS010000327.1 GCA_017420605.1 Lachnospiraceae bacterium
GCGAGCAGACGCTGAACCAGCTTCTTGCGGAGATGGACGGCTTCGACACTTCGAGCGGGCTGCTCATCCTCGCGGCCACGAACCGGCCCGAGGTTCTCGATCCGGCGCTTCTCCGTCCGGGCCGCTTCGACCGGCGCGTCATCGTCGACAGGCCGGATCTTAAGGGACGGCTTGCGGTCCTCAAGGTCCATGCAAAGGACGTCGCGATGGACGAGACCGTCGACCTCGACGCCATTGCGCTCGCAACGAGCGGCGCCGTCGGTTCCGACCTTGCCAACATGATCAACGAAGCCGCTATATTGGCGGTCAAGAAGGGCCGCCGCGCCGTGAACCAGGCGGATCTTCTCGAAGCCGTGGAACTCGTGGAAGTCGGTAAAGAGAAGAAAGACCGGATGCTGTCGCCCGAAGAACGCAGGATCGTTTCCTATCACGAAGTCGGGCACGCGCTCCTTTCGGCGCTGCAGAAGAATGCGGAACCGGTCCAGAAGATCACGATCATCCCGCGCACCATGGGCGCGCTGGGGTACGTCCTGCAGGTGCCGGAGGAGGAAAAATTCCTCAATACCAAGAAGGAACTGGAAGCCCGCCTGGTCATGACGCTCGGCGGCCGCGCCGCCGAAGAGATCGTCTTCGATACCGTCACGACCGGCGCGGCAAACGACATCGAACAGGCGACGAAGATCTGCAGGGCCATGGTCACGCAGTACGGCATGTCGGAGCGCTTCGGCCTGATGGGCCTTGCGGAGACGCAGAGCGAATATCTTGAAGGACGGGCGGTCCTCAACTGCGGCGACGAGACGGCGACCGAGATCGACCACGAAGTTATGAAGATGCTGAAGGCGGCCTACGAAGAGGCCAAGCGCCTTCTTTCCGCGCACCGCGCGACGATGGACAAGATCGCCGGATACCTCATCCGCCGTGAGACGATCACCGGCAAGGAATTCATGCAGCTTTTCTACGAGGCCGAGGGTATTACGGAAGAGATGCTGGCGGAGCGTGAGAAGGAAGCGCACCGGATCGAAGGCGGCGAGGTGATCGACGGCTCGGAAGCGCCGGCTCTTCCGGGAACGGCGGAAGTAAAGCGCGGCGGCACGGCGGATCCGTCCGCGGAAGAACCCAGGATCGGCCAGATCGACTGGCAGAGGCCTGTCCTATGAATTTCGACATACACGAAGAATTAAAAAAACTCCCGGCCAGCCCGGGAGTTTATCTCATGCACGGGGAAAACGACGAGATCATTTACGTCGGCAAGGCTGTCAGCTTACGGAACCGTGTCAGGCAGTATTTCCAGTCTTCCAGGGGCAAAAGCGTCAAGATCGCGCAGATGGTCCCGCAGATCCGTCGGTTCGAGTATATCGTGACGGATTCCGAACTTGAAGCCCTCGTCCTCGAAAACAACCTGATCAAGGAGCACCGGCCGAAATACAACTCGATGCTCAAGGATGACAAGACGTATCCCTATATCTGCGTGACGCTCGGGGAAATGTATCCGCGGGTCCTTGTGGTGCGGCGGGTCCGGAAGGACGGCGGCCGCTATTTCGGCCCGTATACGAATGCCGGCGCGGTCCGGGAAGTGATCGAGCTTGTCCGGAAGCTGTTCGGCCTACGGACCTGCGCGATGCGCCTGCCGGCGATGGGAGAGGTGCGGCCCTGCCTGTACCATCATATCGGGGAGTGCCCCGCGCCGTGCACCGGGGAGATCCCCAAAGAGGTATACGCGGAACAGGTGCAGGCGGCGGTGCGGTTCCTTTCGGGCGACCACGACGCCGAGATCCGGGACCTTACGGAAAAGATGCAGGCGGCCTCTGAGGCGATGGAATATGAGAAGGCGATGGAATACCGCGACAAGATCGCGGCGATCCGGGAGATCGCCGAAAAGCAGAAGATCACCGGCCAGAATGAAGATGACCGGGACGTTCTGGCACTGGCGCGCGACCGGGAGGACGCCGTGGTGCAGGTCTTCTTTGTACGCGGCGGCAAACTGATCGGGCGGGAGCATTTTTATCTGCACGCCCCGGAAGAGGAGGCGGACGGCGCCGTTCTGGAGAGTTTCATTACCCAGTATTATTCCGGCGCCGCTTTCCTGCCGAAGGAACTCATGCTTGACCGGTCGACCGGGGAGGACGCCCTCCTTGCGGAGTGGATGTCGAAACGGAAGGGCCAGAAGGTCCGGATCCTGATCCCGCAGCGGGGCCTCAAGGAAAAACTGGTGGAAATGGCGGCGGAGAACGCGGCCATGGTCCTGTCCCGCGACAGGGAACGGCTCAAACGCGAAGAAGGACGGACGATCGGCGCTGTACGCGAGATCGGGGAGGTGACGGGCGTTTCGAAGATCCGGCGGATGGAAGCCTATGATATCTCCAATATCAGCGGAACGGATTCCGTAGGCTCCATGGTCGTTTTCGAGAACGGTCGGCCCAAAAGAAACGATTACCGGAAGTTCCGTCTCCGCACGGTCAGCGGTCCGGACGACTACGCGAGCATGCGGGAAGTGCTGCTGCGGCGGTTTCAGCGCGCCGTGGAGGGGTCTGCCGGCTTCGACGTGCTCCCGGACCTTCTGCTTATGGACGGCGGCAAAGGCCAGGTGGGGATCGCCGAGGAAGTACTGGAAGAGACAGGTCTTTCGATCCCTGTCTGCGGTATGGTAAAGGACGATACGCACAGTACGCGCGGGCTGTACTACAAGGGGCGGGAGGTGCCGCTGGAGAAGGATTCCGAGGGCTTCAAACTGATCACCCGGATCCAGGACGAAGCGCATCGGTTCGCAATCGAATACCACCGGAGCCTCCGTTCCAGGGGACAGGTGCGGTCGATCCTCGATGAGATCGAAGGCATAGGCCCGGCCAGAAGAAAAGCGCTTCTCCGTGCGTTCGGGTCTGCGGAAGGCGTCCGCAAAGCCACGCTCGAGGCGCTTGCGGCCGTGCCCTCCATGAACAGGGCGGCAGCGGAAAAGGTGCGCGCTTATTTTGACGAAGATCGGAAAACGCCACTTGTGACGGATGAGGATGTATGATACGATGCACCATAGACCCGTCGTGACAGAGGGCGGAAGAGACCTGCAGAAGACGCTGCGGAGGGAAAATTTATGGTTTCAGTCGAAGCAATGGCGAATCACCTGCATCTCGTGAACCTTACGCCGGAGATCGATATCTCCCAGGTGCATATCACTACGATGGAAGTCAACCGCCCGGCGCTGCAGCTGGCCGGGTACTATGAGCATTTCGACAACGAGCGTGTCCAGATCATCGGACACGTCGAGTACACCTATCTTTCCCAGATGGAAGAGACAAAACGGCGGGAGAGCTTTGAACGCCTCATCACGAGCAGGATCCCCTGCGTCGTTTTCACGACGCTGCCGGAAGGACCGGATTCCATGTTCGTGGAAGTCGCGCACCGTCACGGGATCCCGATGCTCGTAACAGAGCGCGAGACCTCCAGTTTTATGGCGGAACTGATCCGCTGGCTCGGCGTGGAACTTGCGCCGAGCGTGACCGTGCACGGCGTTCTTGTCGATATTTTCGGGGAAGGCGTCCTGATCATGGGAGAGAGCGGCATCGGTAAGTCCGAGGCGGCGCTCGAACTGGTGCACCGCGGACACCGGCTCGTCAGTGACGACGTGGTCGTCATCCACAAGGTGAGCGACGTGACGCTCGTCGGCAGCGCGCCGGAACTTACAAGGCATCTCATCGAGCTGCGCGGGATCGGCATCATCGACGTCAAGACGCTGTACGGCGTGCAGCACGTCAAGGCGACGTCCTCGATCGACCTGGTGATCCGGCTCGAGGACTGGGACCGCGACAAGGAATACGACCGTATGGGCCTTGAGGACGAATATACGGAGTTCCTCGGCAACAAGGTCGTCTGTCACACCCTGCCGATCCGGCCGGGACGAAACCTCGCGATCATCGCCGAAACGGCGGCCGTCAACCACCGTCAGAAAAAGATGGGGTACAACGCCGCACAGGAGCTGTACCGCAGGTTCCAGGAGAACCTCACGGCGGACGAGCCGGAGGGAAGCGGCCTTTAAGAAATGAAAACGTGCGCCATGTGGCGCACGTTTTTTCGTATAGGGGACAGCCGCGCGGATGCGGGATCAGGTGGAAGATGAATCGCTGCTGCTGTTTGCAGCCGCCTCGGATTCGGAACGCCGCCGTTCCTCTTCCTCCTGCCGCGAACGTTCCGCCGCTTCGGATTCGGAACGTCTGCGTTCTTCTTCGCGCTTCCTGCGTTCCTCTTCTTCCTTCTTCCTGCGTTCTTCCTCTTCCTTCCTGCGTTTTTCGGCTTCTTCGTCCTTGACCTGCTGGTTGTAGGTCTCCTGATACCGGGCAAAGGCCGCTTCGCCGTCTTCGATCGTGAAGCGGTAGAGGTCGTCGACGCCGAGTGCGTAGGCGCCGGGCGACATGCTGTTGCCGCCGTAGCCGTACTCGTGGAAGTAGGAGTAATCGTCCATGTCGTAGACCATGCCGTAGTGCTTCACACATTCCTTCGTCGGGATCGTATCGAGGGAGAAGTACTCCGTGATCGGCTTCAGGCACGTGAAGGTGGAAAGCATGCCCGTGCTTTCGCACACCGTTGCGGCGCCGATATCGGCGGGCCTGCTGAACTCCCGCGGCGTTAGATCCTCGTGGATCCGGGACATGACGGCGGTCCAGAGCGTTTTATAGAAGGTGTGGTAGGTCCCTTCGTCCGGAAGGGGCGTATTGTCGTCGTAGCCGGTCCAGACGCCGCAGGTGTAATACGGCGTGTAGCCGATGAACCAGGTGTCGTGATAGTCGGACGTCGTTCCGGTCTTGCCGGCGACCGGCATGCTGCCGAGCGCGCAGTCTTTCGCGGTGCCCTTTGTGATGACACTGCGCATGGCGTCCGTAAGGAGGAAAGCGGTCGAAGCCTTGACCGCGCGGGACTGCTCCGGCGTATTGTCCAGGATCGTGTTGCCGTACTGGTCCAGAACGCGCGTATAGAAGATCGGCTTCGTATAGATGCCCTCGTTGGCAAGCGCCGCGTAGGCCGCCGTCATCTCGAGGACCGTGACGCCGTTCGTGATGCCGCCGAGCGCGAGAGGCTGGTAGACGTCGTTCTTCTCGTCCAGCGTGGTGATGCCGAATTTGATGCACTGTTCATAGCCCACGCGCGGGGTGATCGAAGTGATGCACTTGACGGCGGGAACGTTGAGCGAGTTGATGATCGCCTCGCGGACGGTCACGTTTCCGACGTAATGATCCATCAGCCATTCGTTGACCGGCTGGCCGTTGTTGTAGTTATACGGTTCATCCTTGTAGATCGTGGCAAGCGTGATCTTGCCGCGGTCGAGCGCTGGCGCGTAGGTCGAAAGGATCTTCATGGTGGAACCGGGCTGGCGGGTGGTCGTGGTCGCGCGGTTCAGCGTAAGGGAAGCGGTCTTTTCGCCGCGGCCGCCTACGATCGCCTTGACGTATCCGGTGCCCTGGTCGATGACAACGATGGAAGCCTGCGGTTCCGGCACTGCCGCGAAACGTTCGCCGATGATGACTTCATCAGGAGAAAGGATCGCCTGCTTATAGGCGTCGACCGCGTTCTGGCAGTCTTCCGGCGTCTTGAACGTGAGCGAGAAATTCGGACGGCCGTTTTCACGGAAATACTTGCGCAGCATCTCACGGCTGTAGTTCGTCACTTCCCCTTCGGCATTCGTCGTACTGAGCGCCCAGTCGAGGCCGTATTCCGTCGCGTTCGGGTAATTGGCTTCGTTGAGGAATTCCTCGTCGCAGATCTGCTGGATCTTCTGGTCCTGCGTCGTGAAGATGCGGAGACCGCCGTTGTAGAGAAGCTGATAGGCCTGCTTTCTGGTATAGCCCTTCTGTTCCACAAGGTCGGAAACGATCTCTTCGGTCAGTTCGTCCGTAAAGTAGGAGTAGACCGTACTTTCGGCCTGTTCGGCTTCCTGCGCCTCCATGATGCGTGTATACGGATCGTCCGCGAGCGCTTCCGCTTTTTCTTCGGCCGTGATGAAGCCGAGTTCTTCCATTTTATCCAGGATACGGAGGCGGCGTTCCGCGTTCTTATCCGGATGGCGGATCGGGTTGTACTTGGACGGGTTCTGGGTAATGACCGAGATCGTGACGCATTCGGAGAGGTTCAGATCCCAGACGTCCTTATTGAAATACTTGCGGGCGGCGGCTTCCACGCCGTAGGTGCCGGCGCCGAGGTTGATGGTATTCAGATAGTTCTCGAGGATCAGTTTCTTATTCTGCAGCTGTTTTTCCAGCTCGAGGGCGAGGAACTGTTCCTGCAGTTTGCGCTTGATGCGGGACGTCCAGGTCTTTTCCTGCGTCCAGGTCGTGAATACGTTGTTTTTCAGCAGCTGCTGCGTGATGGTACTGGCGCCCTGTGTGGACTGGAAGCGGGTCTGGATCATCGTGACCAGCGCGCGGACCATGCCGTAGGGGTCGATACCGTTGTGCTTATAGAAACGTTCGTCCTCGCCGGCGACGGCGGCGTCCTGCAGATACTGGGGCACGCGGTCGATCGAGACGGCCATGCGGTTCGCGTCCGGCGCGACCAGCTTCTGGATCTCGTTGCCGCTTGCGTCGTAGACCAGCGTCGCGTAGCCGCTCGGTGCGATGTTGACGCTGGAGACGCTCGGCGTATCCGCGAGGATCCCCCGGATGACGCCGTAAACGCCGGAAAATCCGATGATCACGAGGGCGATGAAGAGAACGAAGATCCCCTTTGCCGCGTACGAGCGGGCTTTATTGCCGAGCGCGCCGGCATGGGATTCCAGCCGGTCCGCTTCTATCTCAATGTTCTGTCGTCCGAAATTCATGTATCCTGCTCCTTCCGCGCAAGGCGGTATTATCTCGCTCCCTCAAAAAGCGCATATTAACCCATACTTACCATGCATTATAACAGAAACGCCGGGGAGATACAAGTTGCCGTATCGGGCCATTCAGAGTATCATAAAACTGTCGGAAAAACGCCGGTCCGGGCGCGGAGGCGGCCGGGCGGCTGCTGTCAGAAAGGCGGGAAGAATTGGAAGAGAAAGTCGTCATGATCCGGCAGGGCGGCCGGGGGGAGTATACCGAAAAGCGTTCGCGCTTCATCGGTGCGGCGGCCTACGCGGAAAATGAAGAGGAAGCCGCGGCTTTCCTTGCCGCAATGCGGAAGGAGTTCTACGACGCAAAGCATCATTGCAGCGCGTTCATCGTACGGCAGGGAAACGGGACACTGCTGAAACGGTCGTCGGACGACGGCGAACCGCAGGGCACCGCCGGACACCCGATGCTGGCCGTCATGGAAGGGGAACACCTCGTGAACGCGGTCTGCGTCGTGACGCGCTATTTCGGCGGAACGCTGCTCGGGACCGGAGGTCTTGTCCGCAGCTATACGAAAGCGGTGCAGGAGGCGCTCCTTGCAAGCTCCCTTGCGGAGATCCGCCGCGGTGTGCCGGTCGGGATCCGGACAGATTACGCTTCCTATGGAAAACTCGAATATTATATCGCGTCGAACCGCCTGACCGTCATGGATAAAGAGTACGGGAGCGGCGTTTCCGTACATATCCTTGTGCCGGAGGAGTCCGCGGCGAAAACGATCGCGGACCTTACGGAACTGACGAACGGAAAAGCGGAGATACGCGCCGGGAGCGTTCTGGAATACGGACTTACGGACGGAGAGGTGATCTTCGGAGAGGCTCTGCCGGGACATGGAAATGCCGGCAGTACGGATACTGCCGGCACGTAAGGAAACAGTGCTGCCCGAAGGGTCAGATCTTCTCCGGTTCCGGATACTCGACGCCGAAGGTTTCCACGGTCACCTTCTTCATGACCTGCGGTTTGATAGGCCGGTCCTTCGTGCCGGTGCACGTACGCGTGATCGCGTCTACCGCGTCCATTCCCTCCGTAACGCAGCCGAAGGCGGCGTACTGGCCGTCGAGATGCA
>JAFOIS010000328.1 GCA_017420605.1 Lachnospiraceae bacterium
GAACCTGCAGCCGCGTATACGGATTATTATGCGGACGGGACGCCGGTCATCCGTACGAACGCTCCGCAGTCCGGATATACGCAAAACGCCGGTCGCACAGCGCAGGCCGATCCGACGCCAGGTTACACGCAGAGCGCACAGCCGCAGAGCGGGCCGGATCCCATGTCCGGTTATACGCAGAGCTCGCAGCCGCAGAGCGGGCCGGATCCCATGTCCGGTTACACGCAGAATCCGCGGCCGGACAGACAGCCGCAGTATCAGTCTTATCATTTTGACGAGGAATGGAGCCGCCGGCAGGTCGATCCGCAGCCTATGCAGCGGAAGAAGAACGGCGGAGACGGCAGTTTCCTGAAAAAACTGCTCCTTTCGGCAGCGGTCGCGGCTGTGTTCGGTGTGATCGCGGGACTCTGCTTCCTCGGGGTCACGGCGCTCGGCCGTGCAAGCCTGAAGAACAGTTTTGCCGAAGAACACGGCAGCGAGGCGGTGCCTGCGCCGACAGAGGCGCCGAAGGTGACGGCGGGGACGTCGGAGAACGTACCGCAGGCAGTCATCACGCCGTCGGACCAGGTGACGGGCTCCGTTGCCGACGTCGCGGAAAGTTCCATGCCCGCGCTTGTATCCATTACAAACCTTTCCACCCAGCAGTATTATTCCTTTTTCGGACAGAGCGGCACCTATGAAAACGAGAGCGCCGGTTCCGGCATTATTGTCGGCGAGACGGATACGGAGCTTCTGATCGCGACCAATGATCACGTGATCGCGGACGCGGATACGCTGACGATCTGTTTTGTCGACGGGGAAGCGGTCCCCGGTGTGGTTAAGGGAGCCGATCACGTCAACGATCTTGCGATCGTGGCCGTCGCGATCGAAGATATCCCGGAGGAGACGCTGACAAAGATCCGAATCATTCCGATCGGCGATTCGGACGCACTTCGTATCGGCGACCAGGTCGTGGCGATCGGCAACGCGCTCGGTTTCGGGCAGTCTGTGTCCGGCGGATACGTCAGCGCGCTCAACCGTACGGTCGTCGTGGAGGGCGAGGAACACGTGCTCCTGCAGACCGACGCGGCGATCAATCCCGGCAATTCCGGCGGCGCCCTCCTCAATATGAGGGGAGAACTGATCGGCATCAACGAAGTGAAATACGTCGCGGAGAATACCGAAGGAATCGGTTATGCGATCCCCATTTCGTTCGCGAAACCGATCCTGGATGAGCTGATGAACAAGGAAACGCGCAGGCGCGTGGCCGAGGAAGACAGCGGGTATCTGGGAATCAAATGCATCACCGTGACGGAGCAGTACTCGCAGGCGCTCAATATCCCGGTCGGCGCATATGTCGACAGTGTGGAACAGGGCGGAGCGGCCGAAAAAGCCGGGATCCGGGCACGGGATATCATAACGGCGATCGACGGTTACGCGGTCACCTCTACCACGGATCTTCTCGGGGAACTGCGGTATTACGCGGCGGGAGAAACGATCCCCGTGACGGTGGCGAGACTCGGATCGAATAACGAGTACGAAGAGATCGAGCTGACCATAACACTCGGTAAGCGGCCCGCGGAGAATAAGGCGGAGAATTGATGGAAGACGAAGAAAAGAAAGATAAACCAAAGGACGCTGAGAGCGCGGACAGAGAAGATACGGAACAGAAAAAACCGAGATACTGTTCATTGTGCAGAAGAGCGGAGCGGATCACCGGTCCGCTCATTTCCGTACCCGGCGGTATCGCGATCTGCCGCGACTGTATCGAAAAAGGCCTGGATACCATGCAGTCGAGCGGGATCGACCTGTCTTCAGTGACGCCGTCGAATACGAAGATCTCTTTCCTGGATCTCGGCAATATCTTCGGCACGCAGCATCGGCCCTCCGCCGCGGAGAATGCGGAGCCGAAGAAGGAGACGCCGCTTCTTACCATGAAGAGCATACCGGCGCCGCACCGCATCAAATCGCAGCTGGATCAGTATGTGATCGGGCAGGAAGACGCGAAGAAAACGGTCTCGGTGGCGGTCTACAACCATTACAAACGGCTTGTATCGCTCGATAAAAAGAAGAAGGAAGATGACGGGGCCGGCGTAGAGATCGAGAAATCAAACATCCTGCTCCTCGGACCGACCGGCTGCGGCAAGACTTATCTTGTGCAGACGCTTGCGCGTATCCTTGATATTCCGCTCGCGCTGACCGACGCGACGTCTCTTACGGAGGCCGGCTATATCGGCGACGACATTGAAAGCGTCGTGAGCAAGCTGCTTGCCGCGGCCGACGGAGACGTCGAAAAAGCCCAGCGCGGGATCATTTTCATCGACGAGATCGATAAGATCGCAAAGAAACACAATACGAACCAGCGGGACGTCAACGGCGAAGCCGTGCAGCAGGGAATGCTCAAGCTTCTCGAAGGAAGTGTCGTCGAGGTCCCGGTCGGCGCTTCGTCGAAAAATGCGATGGTTCCGATGGAACTTGTCGACACGAGGAACATCCTTTTCATCTGCGGCGGCGCCTTCCCGGATCTTCCGGAGATCGTACGCGAGAGACTGAATAAAACGAGCGGCGTCGGATTCGCGGCCCAGCTCCGCGACCGTTTTGACAACGATCCGGCCCTCCTGCACCAGGTGACGACCGAGGATCTCCGCGCATTCGGCATGATCCCGGAATTTCTGGGGCGGCTTCCGATCGTGACCGCGCTCGACCCGCTCAACGAGGATATGCTCGTCAGGATCCTGCGGGAACCGAAGAACGCGATCCTGCGCCAGTACGAAGCTCTGCTTGCCATGGACGAGGTGAAGCTGACTTTCGAGGAAGGCGCGCTTCATGCGATCGCGAAAGCCGCAATGGAAAAGGAAACGGGCGCGCGCGGACTTCGGGCTGTGCTCGAGGGATACATGCGTGATATTATGTACGAGATCCCGAAGGACGACAATATCGGAGAAGTAGTCATCACCGAAGCGTATATCAGGAAAACGGGCGGACCGCGCATTCGTCTGCGCGGACAGGACGCATAGGAGGATAAAACCATGTCGGAAGACTTTTTCGGAGATCTCGGACGATCGATCACAAGAGCGACGCAGCGCGCCGTCGGACGCACGGGATCGCTCATCGAGACGACAAAGCTCAACGCGCAGATCACCGGTGAACAGAAGGAACTGGAGTATCTTTACGGGATCCTCGGCGAATGGGCTTATGATCTTATCTCGAAGGGAAAACTCGTACCGGATGAAGCAGCGAAAGATCTTGCGTCGGACATCGGCGCGCGCCGGGAGAAACTTTCGGAACTGAGAGAGGACCTGGCAGGCCTGCGCGGCATGAAGCTGTGTCCGTACTGCAGCGGCGAGATCGAAAAAGACGCGCAGTTCTGTCCGAAGTGCGGCAGGATGCTGTCCGGGGAAGCGGTGAAAGCGGAGGAAGAAGAGGAGCAGGAGACCGCGGAGACAAAAACTGTCATCGTCGAGACGGCGGAGATCGTCGCGGCAGCCCTTTCCGGGGATGACGACGAGCCTGATCCGTCCTCTGACGAAGAGGAAAAGGATAACGTATGATCAGGATCCTTGCAGCCGCGGCTCTGACCGCGGCCGATCTTTATATAAAGGCGCGTTTCCGGAAAATGCCGGAAGGTGCGAAAAAGGAGATCTGCGGAGGACGCATCGAGCTGCGGCCCGTTTATAACAGAGGCCTTCTGGGAAGCCGGTTTTCCGGCGATCAGAAGACGGTGCGGCGGGCGAGTATTGCAGGCGCGGCGCTTCTTACGGCATGTATTTGCGAAGTGTTTCTCTCCCGGAAGGGCGGACCTGCGGAAAAGACCGGTCTTGCGATCCTTGCGGCAGGAGCCGCCGGAAATCTTGCGGAACGTTTCCGGTACGGGAAAGTCACGGATTATATCCGCATCCGCACGGAACGGAAGGCCGGACGGCTGATCTTCAACCTCGCGGATATTCTCATCGCCGCCGGCGGGCTGACCGCCGTGATCGCGACATTTATAGAAAGGACTGAATAAAATGGCGGAAGAAATGAAGGAAAGGTCAATGATGGATCCTGCGTATACCTGGGATCTCACAGGCATGTACGCTGACGAAGCGGCGTTTATGGACGATATGGCGCGCCTCGACGCGATGACAGAGGAGACGGCTGCCTTTGCCGGCACTCTCGGCGACGCCGCGCACATTAAGGCTTTTTTCGACAGCGAGACGGAACTTCTGCGCAAACTGGATAATCTTTTCGTTTATGCGCAGCTGCGCAAAAGCGAGGATCTGCGCGCGGAAGACGCGAAGAGAATGTTTACGCGCGTCTATGCGAAATACGCGTCCGTCATGCAGAAGATCGCGTTTGCGGAGCCGGAGATCCTGTCTCTTCCCGAGGAGGAACTGCGCCGGATCGCGGACGATCCGCTGCTTTCCGGTCACAGGTTTACGATCAGTAAGCTCATTCGCCGGAAAGCACATACGCTGTCGGCGCCGGAAGAAACGCTTCTTGCCGGTCTTGCCGAGGTGTTTGCCGTGCCGTCCGAGGTCTCTGAAAATCTGATGGACGCGGACCTTGTGTTCCCGGACGTTGAGGACGGGAACGGAAAGAAGCATCCGCTCAGCGTAGCCAATTATATTCTCCTTCAGAATTCACCCGACCGGACACTGCGCAAAAATGCGTTTGACGCATTCTATGCCGTCTATAAAGCCCATATCAATACGCTCGCGGCGGCGTACAGCGGTGCGGTCAAGACCGAGGCGGCCGTTTCCGCCGCCAGGCATTACGAGTCTTCACGCGCGATGGCCATGGCGGAGGAGATCGTTCCGGAAGACGTTTACGACAGCCTGATCGCGTCCGTGCATCAATGTATGCCGGCGATGCACCGCTATGTGCGTCTCCGCAAGAAGATGCTCGGTCTTGAGGAACTTCATTATTACGATCTCTATACGCCGCTCGTTCAGGAGAATACAAAGCGGTATTCCTATGAAGAAGCGGAAAAACTGGTGCTGATGTGTGTTGCGCCTCTCGGGGAGGAGTATGTACGTATCGTCCGGAAGGCTTTCCGCGAGCGTTGGATCGACGTTTATCCGAACAGGGGAAAGACAAACGGCGCTTTTTCGTCCGGCAGTTACGACAGCGCGCCCTACATCCTGACCAATTTCAGCGGGACACTGGAAAGCGTGTTTACGATCGCGCATGAGATGGGTCATTCCCTGCATACATGGCTTGCGAATCACGCACAGCCGCCGCAGTATGCCCAGTATACGCTTTTCGTCGCCGAAGTGGCGTCTACGGTAAATGAGAACCTCCTTTCCGCCATGCTGCTCGACGGCGCAACTTCGAAGGAGGAAAAGCTTGCCTATCTGAATCAGTGCATGGAAGGCTTCAAGGGTACGGTATACCGGCAGACGATGTTCGCGGAATTCGAGAAGGAAGCGCACGCCATGGCGCAGCGCGGAGAAGCGCTTACGCCGCAGTCTCTCGGGGATCTTTACGAACGGCTGATCCGTGAATATTTCGGGCCCGAGCTCGTTGTCGACGACGCGGTGCGCTGTGAATGGGCCAGGATCCCGCATTTTTACAGACCGTTTTACGTTTATAAATACGCAACGAGTTACTGCGCCGCGACGGCAATATCCGAGGCGGTTCTTAAAGACGGTCCGAAGGCGGTCGGCGCGTATCTTTCCTTCCTGTCCATGGGCGGCAGTGCCTGTCCCCTCGACGAACTCCGGTCAGCCGGCGTAGATCTTTCGACACCGGAGCCGTTCGTGCGTGCGCTGACAAAATTTGACAGGATCCTTGAAGAAGCGGAGTCTATGCTTTGATGAAAAAGGTCGCGCTGCACAATCTGGGATGCAGGGTAAACGAGTATGAAACGGAAGAAATGGCGCGCGCTCTTGCATCGCGCGGCTTCAAGATCGTACCGTTCGATGCGGCTGCGGATGTCTACATCGTAAATACCTGTACGGTGACAAACATTGCTGACCGTAAGTCGCGTCAGATGCTCCGCCGCGCAAGAAAAACGAACCCGGACGCGCTGGTCGTTGCCGTAGGCTGCTACGTCGATACCCATAAAGACATCGGCGGCGAGGAGGGATTGATCGACGCGGCATTTCCGAATGCCGAGAAGGCGAGGATCGCGGAGCATATCGAATCGCTGCTCGCATTCGAAGGCGGAGACGGCGTGTGCGGACCGGAAGAAGACTATCTTGCCGGACTCGAACATACGCGTTCCTGCCTGAAGATCGAAGACGGCTGCAACGAGTTCTGCTCCTACTGTATCATTCCGTATGCCCGCGGACGCGTCACATCGAAGCCTCTTGGCGCGATCCTGGAAGAAGCGCGGGAAATGGCTGCGAAAGGGCACCGCGAGATCGTGCTGACGGGGATCCACCTCAGCGCATACGGCACCGACCGGAAGGATGCGGGAGATGAGCCGCTCTTTGAGGTGGTCAGGAGGATCGCGGAGATACCCGGTATCGACCGGATCCGTTTCGGATCGCTCGAACCCAGGATCATGACAGAAAAAATGCTCTCGTCCCTCCGGACGATCCCGCAGGTATGCCCGCAGTTTCATCTGTCGCTTCAGAGCGGGAGCGACAGTGTGCTCCGCCGCATGAACCGGCATTATACTGCCGACGACTATCGCCGTATCGTGCAGAGGATCCGCGCGTTTTATCCCGGAGCGGCCGTAACGACCGACATCATCGCCGGCTTTCCGGGCGAAACAGAAAAGGAATTTGCCGAAACGGAACAATTCATACGGGAAATGAAGTTCGCGAAAACGCATATTTTCCGATATTCGAAACGCGAAGGCACGGCGGCTGCCCGCATGGACGGACAGATCCCGGAAAGAGAGAAGGAAAAGCGCAGCGCGCTGCTCATTGAGGCCGGAAAGGAAGGCGAGAGGACGTATCTTGCCGGATTTTGCGGACGGACGGCAGAGGTGCTGTTTGAGGAGAAGGTAAACACGAGGGAAGGCAGTATGTGGCAGGGACACACGATGGAAAACGTGTCCGTACGCGTACGGTCTGAGGAAGAACTTTCCGGCCGTCTTCTGCGCTGCCGTATCACTGCCGCCGAAGACGAGCTGCTTTACGGCTGCGTGGAAGGAGAGGGATGATGGAGATCGAACGCAAATGGCTCGTATCGGACTGGCCGAAGACGCTGCCGCTTATCCGTGTACAGCACATGGAGCAGGGATATCTTTCGCGCAGGCCGACCGTACGGATCCGTCTTGAGAAAGACGACCATGAAGAGTCCTATATCCTGTGTGTGAAATCCTCCGGCAGACTCTCGCGCGAAGAAATCGAAGTCGCGATGACAAAAGAGCAGTTCGAAGGCATGAAACGCGTGATCGGCAAGCCGCTGATCGCGAAATGCCGGCGTTCGTACGCCCTGCCGGACGGCCATGTGCTGGAAGTGAACTGTGTGGAGGAAAACTTCTGGTACGCGGAGGTGGAGTTTGAAACGGAAGCGGAGGCGGAAGCCTTTGATCCCGGGAAGACCGCTTTGTCCGGTTATTTCCAGAAGGAAGTGACGGGGATCCGCGGATGGTCCATGGGCGAGTACTGGGAAAAGACCAGATTCTGACGCTTCGTACAGGATATTGTATTTTGCGGTGTTTTATATTACAATAATTATGGATGATCATGCAAATACAATCGGAGGCATCGGGAATGGAGGATTTGCGTAACACCCAGTATTTCAAAGTGAAAGCAGAGCCGGAGCTCAGCGTAAGGCAGATCATGAAGATCACCTATGACGCGATGTCGGAGAAGGGGTATAATCCCATCAACCAGATCGTCGGATATATCATGTCCGGTGATCCGACCTATATTACGAGCTATAAAGGCGCGCGCAGCATGATCCTGAAGGTCGAACGCGACGAACTCGTGGAGGAACTCCTCAGCGCTTACGTACGCAACCGTGCGTGGGACGACAGCGACGAATGAGACTGATCGGTCTCGATTACGGCTCACGGACTGTCGGTGTTGCCGCAACGGACGCGCTGGGGCTGACAGTGCAGCCTCTCGGGACACTGTGGCGTAAGGAAGAAGGACAGCTCCGGAAAACGCTCCGCCGGATCGAAGAGATCGCAGCCGAAAGGAAGGCGGAAGCGTTTGTGGTAGGGTATCCGGTCAATATGGACGGATCGGCCGGAGAACGTGCCGGAAAAGCCGCGGCGTTCGCGAAAACGCTCAAAAGACGGACCGGTCTGCCGGTCTATCTTATGGATGAGCGTCTGACGACGGTCGAGGCGGACGGGATCCTTGAGGAGACCGGAAAAGATCCGGAAGAACGGAAGAGCGTGATCGACCAGGTGGCAGCCTGCCTGATTCTCGAAGATTATATCGGCGCCGGCGGAACCGGCGCATGTGAAATAAAGGAATAAAGATGGAGACGTTGACATTTATCTCTGACGACGGGACGTCGGACAATTTTGACATATACGGGCAGGTAAAGCTTTCAGGGGTCAATTATCTGCTGGTCGGAAATCCCGGCGATGATGAGGCGGAAAAGACCGTAATGATCATGAAAGAAGTTTCCGCGCAGGACGCGGAGGAGTCAGACTACGAAATCGTAACGGACGATAATGAGATCGATGCCGTCCTGCCGCTGTTTGAGGAATTGCTGGACGACTTCTCCATCGAGACTTTTTGACGGAGGAGAATTTGAAAACAGAACAGAAGAAAGATGCGGTGAAGATCATTCCGCTCGGCGGACTCGAACAGATCGGGATGAACATCACCGCGTTTGCCTATAAAGATTCGATCATCGTCGTGGACTGCGGTCTCGCATTTCCCGAGGATGACATGTTCGGGATCGATTTTGTGATCCCGGACATCACGTTTTTAAAAGAAAATATCGATAAGGTCAAGGGCTTCGTGATCACGCACGGCCATGAAGACCACATCGGCGCGATCCCTTATGTCGAACGGGAACTCCCGGTGCCGATCTACGCGACGAAGCTTACGATGGCGATCATCGACCATAAGCTGGAAGAGACGGGCTTCGCGCAGAAGATCCGACGCCGTGTCATGAAATTCGGACAGTCCGTGCTGCTCGGCGACTTCCGTGTGGAGTTTATCAAGACCAACCACTCCATACAGGACGCCGCGGCGCTCGCGATCCACTGCGGTGCGGGCACGATCGTGCATACCGGGGATTTCAAGGTGGATTATACCCCGGTCTACGGAGACGCCATTGATCTGCAGCGCTTCGGAGAACTCGGACGAAAAGGCGTGCTCGCCCTGATGTGCGACAGCACAAACGCCGAACGGCCCGGCTTTACGATGTCGGAGAAGACGGTCGGCCTGACTTTTGAGAGGATCTTCCGGGAGAACGAAAACAAGCGGCTCATTATCGCAACCTTCGCGTCGAACGTCGACCGTGTACAGCAGATCATAAACGCTGCGGACAAATACGGAAGAAAGGTGTGTCTCGAAGGCCGGAGCATGCTGAACGTCATCGGGATCGCGCAGTCACTCGGCTATATCGACGCGCACGGGGATACGCTGATCGATCCGGCGGATCTTGACCGATACGCGCCGGAAAAGACGGTGCTGATCACGACCGGGAGCCAGGGGGAATCCATGGCGGCGCTTTCGCGCATGGCCGCGGGGATACACAAGAGGATCCACATTCAGCCGGGCGACGTGATCGTCCTTTCCTCAACGCCGATACCGGGCAATGAGAAAGCGGTTTCGAATATCATCAGCGAATTGTGCGACCTCGGTGCGCAGGTCATTTTCCAGGATACCCATGTATCCGGACATGCCTGCCAGGAGGAGATCAAACTGATCTACTCGCTCGTGCAGCCAAAATACGCGATCCCCGTCCACGGAGAGCGCCGGCATCTGAGGGCCCATGAGCTTTTATGCCGTTCGCTCGGCATGCCGAAGGAGAACATTTTCCTTCTGCACTCCGGCGACGTGCTTTCGCTTTCGGAGGACGGCGCGCGGATCGAGGATGAAGTGCCGTGCGGACCGGTCTATGTGGACGGATACGGCATCGGCGACGTGGGAAGCATCGTAATGCGCGAGAGGCAGCACCTTGCCGCCGACGGGATCCTGGTCGTCTGTGCGACTTATGATAAAGCGAGCGGATGCGTCCTCGCCGGTCCGGATATCATTTCCCGCGGCTTTGTCTATGTCCGCGAATCCGAGGAGCTGATGGACGAGCTCCGGGCCGAGGCGGCTGTGATCCTTGACGCATGCAGGGACAGAAAGATCACCGACTGGGCACGCATCAAAACGGAGATGCGGGACGGAATCGGAGAGTACATCTGGACGAAAACGCACCGGCGTCCCATGATCCTTCCGGTCCTTATGGAAGTAGAAAACTGAAAAGGTATGGTATGACCTATGGCTAAACGGAAGAAACAGACAAGCTACAGTATCGCAGTCGGCGGAGCGCGCACGATCCTCAGCATTCTGGCGGTGCTGCTGATTCTGATCGCCCTGATCTGGGCGTCGAGAACAGCGTATCGTTTCGGCTATTCCATCTTTCACGAAGAAGCGATGGCCAAGGCGCCCGGCGAAACGCTCACGGTGGAGATCCCGGAAGACGCCGGCGTCCGCGAGATCGGCACGATCCTTTACAATGCCGGGCTCATCAACGACGTATCCCTTTTCGTCGTGCAGGAGAGGCTGTCCGACTATCATACCAAGGAAGGCACCCTGATGCATGCCGGAAAATTCCAGGTCAGTACGGCCATGACGCCGACCCAGCTGATGGAGGTCCTCTCCGGCGATCCGATCGAGGAAGAGGAAGACGCCGGATCGGCCGCATCATAAGAAGAAGGGAATACGGCGCATGGAAAGCGTGTATAAAAGACCGGAGATCCTGTCTCCGGCCGGCTCGTTTGAAAATCTGAAGATCGCCGTCCGTTACGGGGCTGACGCCGTTTATCTCGGCGGCAGCCATTTTTCACTGCGCAGCGCCGCAAAGAATTTCAGCGACGCAGCCCTTGCGGAAGCGATCCGGTATGCGCATGCCGCCGGCGCACGGGTCTACGTGGCCGCGAACGTCTTCGCGCATGACCGCGATCTTGAGGAAGCGGCGGCGTATTTCCGTTTTCTCGAAGAGGCAGGCCCGGACGGCGTTCTCATATCCGATCCGGGCATGTTCCGTATTCTGCGGGAAAACGCGCCGTCCCTTCCCGTTCATATCAGTACGCAGGCCAACAATACCAACCGCGAGACGTTTCTGTTCTGGTACGGACTCGGCGTGCGGCGGATCGTCGCGGCCAGGGAACTGACGCTTTCGGAGCTTACGGGAATACGGGCCGCCGTGCCCGGAGATCTGACGATCGAAGCTTTCGTACACGGTGCGATGTGCATTTCCTATTCCGGAAGGTGTCTCCTCAGCAGTGTAATGACCGGCAGGGACGCAAATGCAGGCTCCTGCACACATCCCTGCCGCTGGACATACCGTCTTGTCGAGGAAAAGAGGCCCGGCGAGTATTTCCCTGTCTTTGAGGACGACCGGGGTACGACGATCCTGCACTCCAAAGATCTGTGCATGATCGACGCGCTGCCGGAACTGCTCTCCGCGGGCGTCGGGAGTTTAAAAATCGAAGGCAGGATGCGGAGCGGCCTGTACGTCGCCCAGACGACCGCTTCCTACCGGAAGGCTGTGGATCTTCTCCTTGCCGATCCCGGACGTTATGAGGCGGAAAAGGAAGGACTTCTGCGTCTGTGCGAAAACGGAAACGTCCGCCCCTTTACGCACGGCTTTTATTTCGGAAGGCCGGATAGCAGCGCGCAGATCTATGAAAAAGAGGCTGAGCGGGCACAGGAGTATCTCGGAGTGATCGACCGCGTCGACGAAGACGGCTACGCGCATATCCGGCAGAAAAACAAGTTTTCCGAAGGGGATGCCGTCGAAGTCCTGCTGCCGGACGGAACGGTACGGAAAAGCCGGGCCGCCGGCATGCACAATGCCGCGGGGGAGACGATCTCTTCCGCGCCGCATCCCGGGGAAGAAGTGTGCGTCAGGCTCGACGGGGCGGAGGAAGGTCTTGTCGTGCGCAGGCAGGCTTCCGGTGCTTGACAGTATCCGGATTTCTTCTGTAGAATAAGGAAGCTCACTACGAGCTTCCGTTTTTTCTGCCGCATCGCGCGCCCGTTCCGCATTCCGCAGAACGGAGCAATCTATGTATAATCGAATCTATTCCGCTGCGATCCTCGGGATCGAAGCGGTGCCTGTTACCGTGGAAGCGGACATCGGTCCGGGACTTCCCGGGTTTACGATGGTCGGTTTCATCACGTCAAAAGTGCGGGAAGCGGAAGAACGGGTCAAGACCGCTCTGAAAAACACAGACATCCCGCTGCCCGCAAAACGTATCACCATCAACCTTTCCCCGGCGGATATCCGAAAAGACGGTTCACGCTACGATCTTGCGATCGCGTGCGTGATCCTCGCGGCGACCGGCGTGATACCGTCTGAAACGCTGCCGGATGTCATGGTGCTCGGAGAACTGGGGCTGAACGGCGAGATCCGGCCGGTCCCCGGCGTCCTGCCCAGTGTGATCCTTGCACGGAAAATGGGACTTCGAACCTGTATCGTTCCGAAAAGCAACAGGCGGGAAGGAAGCGTCGTTACCGGGATCCGGGCGGTCGGTGTTTCCACGGTCGGGGAACTCATCCGGTTTTTCACCGAAGGCGTCATTCCCGAAGAAGGGACGGAGGAGCCGGAAGATGCGGAAAACGAGGCCGCGGATTTCCGGGATATCCGCGGGCAGGAGACCGTAAAGAGGGCGGCGCTCATCGCAGTGGCCGGTTTTCATAACCTGCTCATGGTCGGTCCGCCCGGAGCGGGAAAGACGATGATCGCGCGCCGGATCCCTTCGATTCTTCCGCCGCCGTCTCCGGAAGAGTGCCTTGCCATAACACGTATTTACAGCATCGCAGGACTTTTGCCGCAGGGAGTGTCCCTGATCCGGAAGCGCCCGTTCCGGGCTCCGCACCATACCGTCTCGCCGCAGGCGCTGGCAGGCGGCGGGCTTGTTCCGACGCCGGGAGAGATCACACTGGCGCACAGGGGCGTCCTTTTTCTCGACGAGATCGCGGAATTTTCGCGGCGGTCGCTCGAGATCCTGCGCCAGCCGCTGGAAGACAGGGAGATCGTGATCGCCCGGACGCAGGCGACCTATACTTTTCCGGCCGATTTTCTTCTCGTGGCGGCAATGAATCCGTGCCCGTGCGGCTATTATCCGGATACAAGCCGCTGCCGGTGTTCTCCGCAGATGATCGGGCAGTATCTCGGACGCCTGTCCAGACCGCTCCTTGACCGTATCGACCTGTGTACGGAAGCAGCAGCCGTAAGCTACGATGATCTTCGAAAGGGAGAGGAAGGGGAAGATTCCGCGTCGATAAGACGGAAAGCCGGAGCTGCTCTGGAACGGCAGAAGATGCGGTTCGAGGGAAACGGACTTTTGTTCAACGCGCGGATCCCGGCTTCGGAAGTTTCGCGCTACTGCGAAACGACGCCGGAGGCCGAGCGGTTTCTCCGATGCGTCTTTTCGAAAATGTCGCTGACCGCACGCGGATATCACCGTATCCTGAAAGTGGCGCGGACGGTCGCGGATCTGGACGGCGCGGAACGTATCGCGCTCGCGCATGCGGAAGAGGCCGTTTTTTACAGGTCGCTTGACTCAAAATACCGTATATAGGAGACTGCTGTGGAAGAAGATATCAAAACGATCCGAAAAGGCGATCCTCTGTTTCCGGTAAGGCTCCTTCATTATCCCGGCATGCCGGAAGTACTGTATCTGCGCGGCTGCCTGCCGCCGCAGGGGCCGGCCTGCGCCGTCGTCGGAGCGCGCGCCTGTACTTCCTATGGAAGAACGCAGGCATACGCGCTCGGGCGGTATCTTGCAAGGCACGGCATAGCGGTCGTCAGCGGAATGGCTTCCGGGATAGACGGCTGCGCGCAGCGCGGCGCGCTCGACGCAGGCGGATATTCGCTTGCGGTCCTGGGGTGCGGCGTGGACGTCTGTTATCCGAGAAGCAATATCGAACTGTATTATGATCTTGCCATGCAGGGCGGTATCCTTTCGGAGTATCCGCCCGGTTTCCGGGCGGCACCGTACTGTTTTCCGGCAAGGAACCGGATCATCAGCGCATTGTCCGACGTCACCGTGGTCGTGGAAGCAAGATGCCGCAGCGGTTCCCTGATCACGGCGGACTTTTCGCTTGAAATGGGAAAGACCGTTATGGCGCTTCCCGGAAGGATCGATGACGATCTATCGGCGGGCTGCAATCATCTGATCGCGCAGGGTGCGGGCATCGTCGACTCCTTTGCGGCCATACTTGATGAATTCGGGATAAGCGAAGAGAAGCAGGATGCCGTGGAACACCAAAGCGGCCGCAAAGAAGAAGCGGCGGGCGCGGGACGAAAGGACAGACCAACGTCCGGCACGCTGCGGCGGCCGGAGGAAAGAAAGGTCCTTCGGGCGCTTTCAAAGGAGCCGGCTTCCGCCGGAGAGATCGCGGGAGCATGCGGCCTCAGCCTTGCCGAAACCCGGTCCGTTCTGCTTGCGCTCATGCTGGACGGTGACACGCTGGAGGTCGGCGCAGGGCTGTTCCGTGTAAAAAATTGATGTTTTCTTTTATTGCCAGTCAAAAAAATCTGTAGTATAGTGCTATCGTTACGCATTAGTACCGAGAAAGCATAAGGAGTTTACGCATTGGCGAAGAATCTTGTCATCGTCGAATCGCCGGCGAAGGTGAAGACGATCAAAAAGTTTATCGGAACCGGCTATGAGGTCATGGCTTCCATGGGACACGTACGCGATCTGCCGAAAAGCACGATCGGGATCGACGTGGAGCATGACTTTGATCCGCATTATATTACGATCCGCGGGAAGGGAGAACTGCTCGCCGCGCTGCGGAAAGCCGCAAAGGCGGCGGATACCGTTTATCTCGCGACAGACCCTGACCGGGAAGGGGAAGCGATCTCGTGGCATCTCATCGCCGCACTGGGACTCGAGGGCAAGCGCTGCAGGCGTATCTCCTTTAATGAGATCAC
>JAFOIS010000329.1 GCA_017420605.1 Lachnospiraceae bacterium
ACGGACGCGTTCTTTGCATCCTTCTTCTTCGGCAGGGCCTTCGCGCCGGTCTCCTGGGAGATGCCGCTCTTCTTTACGTACGGGATGCCTGCCGGTTCTTTGATAAAGGTGTCGGCAAGGAGGTCGTACACGGCGCCGGAATAGGGCGCGGCGGCGTCATAGCCGAGTTTTTCCGTAATGAGCTCCGTGAACGTATCGCAGACGCTGTCCTCGCCGTGAACGACAAAGGTCCTCTTCGGCGGGGCGCCGAGCGCGTCCGCCCAGCGCAGGAGCCCTTCCCGGTCGGCGTGCCCGGAGATGCCCGGCAGCTCCAAGATCTCGGCCGCGACCGCGATCGGCTCGCCGAAAAGTTTCACTTCCTTCACACCGTCGATCAGCATCCGTCCGAGCGTGCCTTCCGCCTGATAGCCCACGAAGAGGATCGTGCTCTCCGGCCGCCAGAGGTTATGCTTGAGATGATGCTTGATCCGGCCGGCGTCGCACATGCCGCTCGCGGAGATGATGACCTTGGGCGTCGGGTCGGTATTGATGGAAATGGAGTCCTCCGTGGAGATCGAAAGCGCAAGGCCTTCGAACCCGATCGGGTTGATGCCTTTCTGAAGAAGGGCGAGCGCTTCCTCGTCGTAGCAATCCGCCGTATGCCGGCTGAAAACGGTGGTCGCCTCATTGGCGAGCGGGCTGTCGACGACGACCTTGAAGGCCGGGAATTCCGGAAGGAGATGCTCTTCCTGGATGTGGCGCATGAAGTACAGCATTTCCTGCGTGCGGCCGACCGCAAACGACGGGATCACGACGTTCCCGCCGCGTTCGAACGTCCGGCGCAGGATCGGCACGAGGTTTTCGACGTAGTCGATCGCCGCCTCATGGCTCCGGTCGCCGTACGTCGATTCGATGATGAGATAGTCGGCCTCTGCGACCGTCTGCGGGTCGCGCAGCAGCGGCTGGTTCGTATTGCCGAGATCGCCGGAAAAGACGAGTTTGCGCACCTCCCCGCCTTCCTCCGCCCAGACCTCGGCGGCCGCCGATCCCAGAAGGTGGCCGACGTCCGTGAACCGGATGCGGATCCCGGGCAGGATCTCGCGGATCTCGCCGTACCCGACCGCGCGGAAATGCTTCATGGCCGCTTCCGCGTCGGCCATCGTATAGAGCGGCACAAAGGCTTCGCGTCCCTGGCGCTGGGCCTTGCGGTTCCGCCATTCCGCTTCAAATTCCTGGATGTGCGCGCTGTCGCGGAGCATGATGCCGCAAAGGTCGCAGGTCGCCGGCGTCGCGAAGATGTCCCCCTTAAAGCCCTGCGCGATCAGCTGCGGCAGAAGCCCCGAATGGTCGATATGCGCATGGGTGAGCACGACCGCGCCGATCGAGGAAGGGGGAACGGGAAGGTCTTCATTTTCGTAAATGTTCTTTCCCTGCTCCATGCCGCGGTCGATCATGACCCACTGTCCGTCCGCATGCAGAATGTGGCAGCTGCCCGTCACTTCGTGATCCGCTCCGATAAAGTACAGTTCCATTCCGTCTCCTTTGGCCTCGTTGCATTTCCCTCTGAAATGGGATATGATGAGGTCGCATTTTTCCAATAAAAACGAGGTCAGTTATGAAAAAGATCGTTCTGACCGGCGGCGGCACCGCCGGACACGTTACGCCCAACATCGCCCTGCTTCCCGGTCTTCGGGAGGCCGGCTTCGACATCGAATATATCGGCTCCTATGAAGGCATCGAGAAGACGCTCATGACCGGACAGGGGATCCCCTATCACGGTATTTCCTCCGGCAAGCTCCGCCGGTACTTCGACTGGAAGAACTTCACCGATCCCTTCCGCGTGCTCAAGGGCTTTTCCGAAGCGCGGAAGCTTCTCCGCACGATCCGCCCAAACGTCCTGTTCTCCAAGGGCGGGTTCGTATCCGTACCCGTCGTGCGCGCCGCGAAAGCGCTCGGCATCCCGGTCGTCATCCATGAATCCGACATGACGCCGGGGCTTGCCAACAAACTCTCGTACAGCGCCGCCGAAAAGATCTGCTGCAACTTCCCGGAGACCGTCGATCTTCTGCCGCCGGAAAAGGCGGTGCTCTCCGGCTGCCCCATCCGGAGCGAGCTGCTTTCCGGAAGCCGGGACGCCGGCCTTGCCTTCACCGGGCTTGACGGTGAAAAGCCCGTCCTGATGGTCGTCGGCGGATCGCTCGGCGCCGTGCCGGTCAATGAAGCCCTGCGCGCCGCCCTGCCGCAGCTCCTCCCGCATTTCGACATCGTCCATCTGTGCGGAAAGGGAAAACTGATGCCCTCCCTTGCGCAGAAAGGATACCTGCAGTACGAGTACATCGACGCGGAAATGGCGGATCTCTTCGCCCTCGCCGATATCATCCTCTCCCGCGCCGGCGCAAACGCGATCTGCGAGATCCTTGCGCTCGCGAAGCCGAACCTCCTCGTTCCGCTGTCCGCCAAGGCGAGCCGGGGCGACCAGATCCTCAACGCGCGGTCCTTTGAAAAACAGGGCTTTTCCAAAGTCCTCGAGGAAGAGGCCATGACGGCGGATACGCTTACCGAAGCGGTCCTTGCGCTCTGGGAAGAGCGGGATACCTATACCGCCGCGATGAAGAACGCCCCGTCCGCGGACGGTGCCGGAACGATCGTCCGTCTCCTTACAGAGTGCGCGAAGGCCTGAGCCTTGACAGCGTCTCCCGCTCCCTTGGGGGATTTCCTGCCGATAGCCCCTCCCGGCCCCTTGGGCCGGGCTTTTTTATGCCTCCGCGTAACGCACGAGGATCGCATCCCGGTCTTCCGGCGTCAGCGTGCCGGGCTTCCAGGCGACGATCATTTCCTCTCCCTTATAGCGCGGGATGAGGTGGATATGGAAATGGAAGACCGTCTGGCCGGCCGCCTCCCCGTTGTTCTGCACGATGTTGAGGCCGTCGGCGTTCATCGCCCGGACAAGGCGCGCGCCGCACTTCTTCGCGACCGCCATGGCTTTCCCCAGAAGTTCGTCCGGGATCTCGTAAAGATTCGCGTAATGCTGCTTCGGCAGGACCAGCGCATGTCCCTTCGACGCCGGGCCGAGATCGAGGATCACGCGGAAATCATCATCCTCGTAAAGCGTTGCCGTGGGGAATA
>JAFOIS010000330.1 GCA_017420605.1 Lachnospiraceae bacterium
CGGACCGGCTCGCCCTTGACATGCTTGCCCTCGGCAGGACGGTCCTGGAGGAAAACAGGAGTGTTCCGGATGTCATCAGCGTCTCCGTTTCCTGGCACAGCCTTCTTCTGTGCGACCGGGAAATGCGGCCGCAAAGCCCGGTCTATCTCTGGACCTTCCGCGGCGCGCATCCCGTGACGGACCGGATCCGCAAAGATGAGGAGAAAGCGGCGGCGCTTTACCGCCGTACCGGCGCGATCGTCCACCCGTCCTATCCGCGGTATAAGCTCGAATGGCTCAGGGAAACGGGAATTTCCTTTGACGGTCTTCGGATCATCGGCCTCGGGACCTACCTTACATGGAAACTCACCGGAACCGTCGCCGCGCTCCCGGCCATGGCGGCGGGCAGCGGCCTCTATCTTATCGAAAAACCTGCATGGGATAAGGAAGAACTGGAGCATCTTGGCATCGATCCGGCGCAGCTTCCGGAACTTTTTGATTTTCACACGACCTTCCCGCTCGGCCACGAAGCGGCAGATCTTCTGGGCGTTCCGGAAGGGATCCCGTGTACTCTGGCTGGACCGGACGGCGGGCTCGACCAGCTCGGCGCGGACGCCATGGAGCCGGGGATCATGACGGTCTCGGTCGGCACGAGCGGCTCCCTTCGGGTAAGCACCGGCGATACGCCGCGTACGTCCGCGCGTCCTTCCACCTGGTGCTACCGGTCGCCCGTCGGCGGCTGGCTTTCCGGGATCGGTACGAGCGGCGCCACGAACTGTGTGGACTGGGCAAAAGAGAAATACTTCCCGAAGAGGAGTTTCCTGGAGATCGAAAAGATGCTCTGCCGCTTCGTCGACGTTTCGGTCGGCCCCGCGGGACCGTTCCGCGTGACCTTCGGCGCGGACGGACAGCCGGAGTGCATTACACCGGTCCGGGTCCGGGCGGACATGCTGGAAGAATGCTTTGAAGACGGTCCAGTTTTCCTGCCCTTCCTTTTCGGCAGCCGCGGCCCGTACTGGGAAGAGTGGCGCACGGGCGGCTTCCTCGGCGTCGGCGATATCGCGCTCGATTATTATTACGCGGTGCTCGAGGGCGTGCTCCTCAATCTTTATCAATGCTATGAGATCTTCTCCGAAACGAACGGGGTGCCGCATACCGCGCGCCTTTCGGGCGGGATCCTCAATTCACCGTTCTGGCTAACCATGTGCGCCGACGTCTTCGGCATGCCCATGGAGCTTGTCCCGGAAAAGAACAGTTCACTCCTCGGCGCGGCATACCTCGGGTGCCTTGCCTTGGGAGAGGAGCCGGCCGTGCCGGGAAGCGGCAAGGCGCGGAGCGTGATTTTTCCGGACGCGGAACGGCACACCTATTACCTGCGCCGGTATACGCGCTACAAGACCGCGTTCCGGGCGCAGAAGCCGCCGCTCGATTGACAAAACCGGTTCCCGGTGATACGCTGAACATGTTCAAATAATTCTGCCGGACCATACGGAGACACCCGCCCGAAAAGCGTCTGGGCTTCCGGAAACGGCCGGATCAGATCATTTGGGAGGGACGCGTATGGAACAGAATACGATCGATTTCGGGCATTATCAGAATTTCTGGATCGAGCAGCAGAAGAACGCTAAACACATGGAGCCGGACAAGGCGTGGGCGCATATCCGCGATTTCATCAAGCGGCACAATACCTGCGGCTTCGCGACCGGATACGGCACCTATATCCGCTGCACGCCGATCGAATACACCTATATGGACGGGGATTTCTGGTTCGTTTCCGAAGGCGGCAATAAGTTCATCGGCCTGGAAAAGAACCGCAATGTGAGCATGGCGATCTTTGAATACTACGGGGACGCAAGGGATTCCCATGGTCTGCAGGTCACCGGAACGGCACAGTTCTACAGTAATACCTCGGAAGAATTCAAAACACTGCTTGCCTTCAAGGGCATTCCCTACGACGCGGTCAAGGCGGCGAAGGTAGATGTTGCGGTCGTCAGGGTCGTGCCGTCGCAGTTCGAGATGTATGATACCGATTTCGTGAAAATGGGTTACGACGTGCGGCAGACGGTGAAAGCGGAAGACTGTAAGTAATTTGCGGCTTTGCCGTGTTATCAATATGGAGGTGGAAAGATGAAAATCGTACTGGCGGGTGCCTTCGGCAACCTGGGCTTTGAGATCCTGAAAGTTCTGGCTGCGAAAGGCTATGAGATCGTAGCGGCGGATCTTAAGGAAAAAGAGGAGAACGGGCTGGAGGGGAAATATACCTTCCGTTCCATCGACGCGACAAAGAAGGAGACCCTTGCGGGCTTGTGCGACGGTGCGGACATCGTCATCACGACGATGGGGCTGACTACTGCGTCGACGAAGTTTACCGCCTATGACATTGACTATCAGGGCAACCTGAATCTGCTTGAAGAGGCGAAGAAGGCCGGCGTCCGGAAGTTCAATTACATCTCCGTCATCGCCTGCCGCGAGCCGGGAGCGGAAAAAGTCCCGATGCTGCACGCGAAGGCCATGTTCGAGGACGAACTGAAAAAGAGCGGCCTGCATTACGTGATCTACCGTCCGACCGGTTATTTCTACGATATCGCGAAGGTCTTCAAGCCGTATGTGGACAAGGGCGAGATGCAGCTTCTCAAGGGCTATCACAACGTCAAGGCGAACGTGGTAGACTGCCCGGATTTCGCAGCCTTCATCGAGCAGCATATGCTGGATACGGATAAGATCTACGAGGTCGGCGGCAAGGAGACCTATACTTACGAGGAAATGGCGAAGATGTGCTTTAAGGCCGCCGGCAAGCCGGTCGTCATCAAGGACAGCCCGATCTGGATGTTCTCCATGCTGGCCAATCTGCCGATGATCAAAAAGGCAGGAAAACACGACATTATCCTGTTCTCAAAATGGACGCTTTCACATGACCTTGTGGGCAAAGACGTGACCGGCAGCGCTTCCTTCGCGGAATACATCAAAGAATACTTCGGGAGGAAAGCATAATGCTTAAACTGGATCCTTCCTATATCGGCAAAGTATGGCCGCTGTTTATGTGGACGGTCACCATCGTGGCGGCGCTCGGCTGCTGCATGGGCTTCCATGAATTTGTCTGGTTCATGTCGGTCGGATACGGCTTCGCGGTCATGTGCATCGGGCTGTTCCACCTTATCTTCGGAATCTTCGCAAAGACCCTTACGGTCGCGACCGCCATCATGTCGGTGCTCTTTGTGATCTACGGCTACCGGCTCGGCGGTTATATCCTCAAGCGGGAACTGACGAACGCGGCGTACCGCAAGACACTCGAGTCGACCGGCTCCACGAAGAAGGCGCCGCTTCCGGCCGCCATTTTCATGTGGCTCTATTCCATGTGGATGTATACGGCGGAGACCTCTTCGGTCACCTACCGGATCATCAACCGTTCGCACGATAACTTCTTCGCCTATCTCGGCATCGTGATCATGATCGCCGCGATCGTCGGTGAAGCCACCGCGGACCGCCAGAAGTCCGCCGCCAAAAAGAAGAACCCGAAGCGCTTCTGCGACACGGGCCTCTTCAGATACGTGCGCTGCCCGAACTATTTCTCGGAGATCCTGTTCTGGTTCGGTGTGACCGTTTCCGGCATCGGCGCGGTACAGGGCAAACAGTGGATCATGGTGATCATCGCCTTTATCCTGATCGCTTTCGTCATGTACAATTCCGCGCAGCGTCTGGAGCTTCGTCATGAGAAGACCTACGGCCTGGATCCGGAATACCAGAAGTATTCCGATACGGTACCGCTTCTCTTCCCGTTCACGAAGCAGTATCACTCCATGAAGGTCTACAGAGACTGATCCATACGGAAATGGAAGGAGACGGCCGCCGGCCGTCTCCTTTTGCGAAAAGCGGAAAGGGGCGGCACGGACCGTCTCTTTTCCTGTTTTCGGACAGGTCGAAACAGTTGAATTTACCGGAACGACGGGTGTATGCTGTTATTGTACCGAAGGTCCGGAAATCCCGGAAGCTTTCCATCTGGTATGAGAAGGAGAACAGTATGGATCAGTACGTCATAAAGAGAAACGAACTTCTGGCACAGAAAGTGATCAAGGGCCTCGCCTCCCGCAACATGACCGGCTACTATGCGGCGGATAAGGAAGAGGCTCTGAGGATCGCCCTTTCGATCATTCCCGAAGGCAGCTCCGTTACCATGGGCGGTGCCATGAGCGCGCACGAGATCGGCCTGGTCAAAGCGGTGCAGGAAGGCAATTACAACTTTATCGACCGCAATAAGGCGCCGGATCCGCGCGCGGCGATGCTGGCGGGATATGACGCGGACTTCTTCCTGACGTCCGCCAACGCCATGACCGAGGACGGCGTCATGGTCAATATCGACGGGAACTCGAACCGTGTGTCGATGATCGCCCAGGGACCGAAGAAGGTGCTCGCGATCGTCGGCATGAACAAGATCTGCGACGATATCGACGGCGCCATGAAGCGCGCGCGGAATGTGGCGGCGCCCACGAACGCCCAGCGTTTCGGTCTGAACACACCGTGCGCAAAGACCGGTTCCTGCATGAACTGCAAATCGCCCGATACGATCTGCTGCCAGTTCCTCATCACCCGCTTTTCACGTCACAAAGACAGGATCCATGTGATACTGGTGAACGATAATCTCGGGTTCTGACGATACATCCCGTCCGGAAGGAGGCAGCCGTGAAGATCATTTCCCTGACGGCCGAGCAGCTGGCCGTCCCGCTCATCACGCCGTATCATTTATCCAGAGAGTACGGCGTATTCCGGACCGCGACGCCGGTCCTCGTTACCATGGAGACCGATGAAGGCGTCACGGGATACGGGGAATGCGACCCGTGGCCGCTCTTTACGGGCGATTCCGCGGATTCCGTCATGACCGTTCTTCTTAAGCACCTGTTCCCGATGCTGCTCGGTGCGGACCCGACGAACATAAACGAGATCCACCGACTCATGGATGCGGTGATCCGGAACCAGCATATCGCGAAATCCGCGATCGATATGGCGGCCTATGACGTATTCGGCAAAAAGACCGGCCTGCATGTTTCGGCGCTCCTCGGCGGAAAACGGAGGGACGCCATGCGGTGCATGTGGTCGATCGGCGGAAGCACCCCGGCGGAGAGTGCCGCGGACGTTCTCCGGGCGAAAGAGGCGGGGTACTTCGGCTGCATGATCAAGGTCGGAGGTGCGGACTGGAAGAGGGATGCGGAACGGACGCTGGCGGTGCGCGACGCGGTCGGACCGGATTTCCCGCTCATCGCGGACGCAAACCAGGGCTGGGACGTAAATACGGCGATCCGCTACGCGAACGCAGTGAAGGACGCGGATCTGGTGTTCTTTGAGCAGCCTCTCCAGAGCTGGGATGCGGAAGGAATGGCGAAGGTCCGGAGGAGCATTCCCATGCCGCTTTCGGCCGATGAGGGCGTCGTCACGGTCGTTGACGCGAAGCGCCTCATCGCGGCGGACGCGGCGGACGTCTTCAGCATCAAAGTGACAAAGATGGGCGGCATCCGTCCGGCAAAACAGATCTGCGAATACGCGGAGGCGCACGGGATCCGTGTGTTTTTCAATTCCATGATCGAGGAAGGAATCACGGAAGCGGCGTCGATCGCGATCGCCGCGACGGTGACGAATCCCGTGGAGGAGATAGGGCACGCGTTTTTCTCGCCGCTCCGGCTCCACGGTGATATCTGTGATTATTATAAATACATCCATGTGTCCGAAGGGGAAACGTGGATCCCGGACAAGCCGGGACTCGGTGTTGTGCCGGATCCGGAGGCGATCGGAAAATATCTGGTAAGAAGGGAGACCGTCCGCTGACGGAAGAAGCCTTCGACGGCCCGCGGAAACTGAGAAACGTATACCGTTAAGAACTGAGAAATGCGGTGCGGAAAGCATCGGGAAGGAGATCCGGATGGAACGTGTATGGGCAATCATCGGCGGCGGCAACGGCGGACAGTCGATCGCAGGGCACCTTTCGTATCTCGGAGAAAAGGTACGGCTTTTCGACGTCGTGCCGGCGACGGTCAGCGCGCTCAACGAAACGAAGGAGATCATCCTTCATAATGCGATCGAGGGCAGCGGAAAGATCGAATTCGCGACCTGCGATATGAGAGAAGCGATCGAGGGCGCCAATATCCTTATGGTGGTGCTGCCGTCGATCTACCACCGCAGTATCGCCGAAAAAATGATCCCGTATCTTAAGGACGGTATGACAGTGCTTCTGCATCCCGAAGCCTCCTGCGGCGCGATCGCCTTCCGCAAATGCATGGACGATCTCGGATGCACGGCGAAGATCGTGCTCGGCGCGGCGGGAACACTGCTGTATTCGACGAGGATCGCAAAGAACGGCGAGGTGCATATCTTCGGGATCAAAAACGACGTCCCGATGGCGGCGCTGCCGGCGAAGGACAACGGAAAACTGGCGGAAGCCATCTGTCCTGTCCTTCCGAATTTCCATCTTGTGGACAACGTTCTGGTCACGTCCCTCGGCAACATCAACGCCATGATGCATCCGGCGCCGATGCTGCTCAACACCTCCCGCATCGAGCGGCGGCCGTTTGAGCCGTATGAGTATTATCACGAGGGCATGACGCCGAGCATCGGCAAGTATGTCGAGGCGGAGGATAAGGAAAGGATCGCCGTCGCGGCAGCGCTGGGCATAAAGCTCCGCTCCATCCGCGACGATTATGTGATCATGTACCGCTGCGGCGATCACGATACGCCGCTTTATCAGCTGTGCAAAAACAATCCGGGCTATACCGGCGTCATGACGCACGATACGCTGCGCACACGGTACTGTATGGAAGATATCCCGTATTCGCTGGTCGCGATCCAGGCGATCGCGAAGATCGCGGGCGTTGCGACGCCGTGCATCGATGCGATCGTACAGGTCGGACGCACGATCCTCGACGACATGGACGAGGGCCGCACGGCGGACGCGCTCGGGATCGCCGGCATGGCCAGGGAAGAGCTGCTTACAGATGTACACGGATAAGAGGGCGACCCGAGGGATCAGGACCGGCGCAGACGCGCAAACGGCCCGAGCTCAAGCAGCAGCATCACGACAGGGAAGAGGAGCCCGAAAAGAAGCCCGGTCTTAAGGTTTCCGCCGAAGGCGTTCGCGAAAAGCCCCACGACCGTCGGACCGCCGGAGCAGCCGATGTCGCCGGCCAGCGCCAGAAAAGCGAACATCGCGGTCCCGCCGGCGGGAAGGATCTTCGCGGCGGTGCTGAAGGTGCCGGGCCAGAAGATCCCGACGGTAAAGCCGCAGAGCGCGCAGCCGATGAGGCCGAATACGGGCAGCGGCGAGAGCGCGGCAAGGAGATAACAGGCGATGCAGGCGGCGGAACACAGGATGATCGCCCTGCGGAGCGGGATGCGGTCCGCGTACTTGCCGTAGAGCGCGCGGCTCGTTCCCATGAAGAGCGCGAAAGCGGCCGGTCCCGCAAGATCCCCGACGGTCTTCGATACGTGCAGCGCCGATTCGGCGAAGGCGGAAGCCCACTGGCTCATGCCCTGCTCGGAGGCGCCGGCGCAGATCATGGCGAGGATGAGAAGCCAGAAGGCTTTCTTACGGACAAGGGAACGTATCGGGACAGGTTCCTCATTTCCCGTGACCGGATAGAGCGGCACGAGGAGGAAATAGAAGAAATTGAGGACCGGGACGAGCGCCCAGAGCAGCGCGAGTGTGCGCCAGTGCCCGATGCCGAAGAGGCGGAAAAACAGTGTGGATAAGAGGATCACCGCAAGGTGGCCCCAGCAGTAGAACGAATGGAGGAGGCTCATGGCCGCCTCTTTTTCTTTCGTCGGGCAGGCTTCGACGATCGGGCTGATCAGCACTTCGATGAGGCCGCCCCCGACCGCATACAGGATCACGGAAATGAGGATGCCGGCATACGCATTTCCGGAAAGAGACGGCAGATAGGCCATGCCGGCAAGGCCGGCGGCGGCAAAAACATGGGCGGCAGCGACACATGTCCGGTAGCCGATCCTGTCGACAAATTTCGCGGCGAGCGCGTCGACAAGGAGCTGGAAGGCGAAATTGAGCGACGTGATCATGGTGATCTGCGCCAGCGAAAGGCCGAATTCCTGCCGGAACGTAAGGAAGAGGAGCGGCGCGTAGTTATTGATGATCGCCTGTGTGATGTAGCCGATATAGCTTGCGTAGATCGTATGGCGGTATTCGGTTCGGATACTTTTCATGGGCTGACTCCTTTGCAGGCGGACGGTCCGTCTGTGCTGCACAGTTTTTTGCGGCAGGCTGCGCATCGCAGACTGTTCCGGGCTGCGGTCATTATACCATATACGGCAGATATGATCCAAGGATAGGCGGACGGGACAAGACAACAGGGAACGGATCATACAGGGCGTTCTTTGCAGCCGTTCCGCTTTACGAAAAACGGGACGCGGTGCTATGATGAAAACGCAGGTGTCATACTCATGACGCAGAAAGGACGGATGGAAATGCAGCGCTGGACTCGTGCAAATTATCAGCCGGTAAGGCCGCTTGGTGAAAACGGACGCGTGATGACCGAATCGCGGGAACACAGGGACATTTCCCGCAGGGCCGCGCGGGCCGGCATGGTCCTCCTCAAGAACGAGGAGAAGCTTCTCCCCTTTGCTGAGGGCACAAAGATTGCTTTATTCGGCAAAGCGACGATCGACTACGTCAAGGGCGGCGGCGGAAGCGGCGACACCACGGTCCGTGAGATCATGAACATCGCGGACGGCTTTGAGAAGCTTGACGGAGCGGTCAGCATTTTTCCGGATACCGTCGCTTTTTACCGGGACTATGTCGCAAAGGCCTATGCAGACGGCGGCGAGCCGGGAATGATCCGCGAGCCGAAGATCCCGGAGGAACTTCTTACGGCCGCTGCATCTTGCGCGGACACCGCGGTGATCTCCATCAGCCGTTACTCCGGCGAAGGCTGGGACCGCGCAAGCGAGTCCGATGAGGTAAGGGAACATAAGGGTGAGGTCCGGGCGCTCCGGGAACAGATGGACAGGCTCTTTCCGCGGGGGGATTTTTATCTTTCCGGAGAGGAAGAGGAACTTTTGCGGAATGTCTGCGCGCGTTTTCCGAAGGTCGCCGTCGTCCTGAATACCGGCGGTGTGATGGATACCGCCCGGTTTAAGGACGATCCGGGGATCGGCGCGGTCCTTCTTGCCTGGCAGGGCGGCATGGAAGGCGGCCTTGCGGAGGCGGAGCTGCTCTGCGGCATAGGCTGCCCGGAGGGGCGTCTTTCGGACACGCTGGCGGCACGCCTTGAAGACTATCCGTCTTCCGATACTTTCCACGCATCGGACGATTACGTTTCCTATTATGAAGATATCTACGTCGGATACCGTTACTTCGAGACGATCCCCGGAAAGAAAAATGCCGTCGTATATCCTTTCGGCTTCGGGCTTTCCTACACCTCCTTTGCGATCAGTAATGCGGAAGGATGTGAGAGGGACGGCCGTATAACGTTCCGCTGCAGGGTAACGAATACAGGGGAGAGAACCGGACGGGAAGTCGTCCAGCTGTATCTTTCCGCGCCGCAGGGAGAACTGGGAAAGCCGGCCCGGGAACTGGCCGCGTTCGCAAAGACGCGCAGGATCGCGCCGGGAGAGGCGGAAGACGTGACGCTCTGTTTTGACCTTTCGGACTTCGCGTCTTATGACGACACCGGGAAGATCCTGAAGTCGGCTTATATCCTCGAGGCCGGGGAGTATACGTTCTTTTACGGCGCGAATGTGCGCGACGCCGTGCAGCTGCCCTTCCGGGTGGAACTTTCGGAAAATGTGATCGTCCGGAGGCTCAGCGAAAAGCTTGCGCCGAAGGCGCTGGAAAAAAGACTCCTTGCCGACGGGAGCTATGAAGAGCTTCCGGTCACGGAGCCGGCGGAAGTAACGGAAGCGGAAGGCATCGCCGCGTTCGATATAAGAACTGCGGAATATCCGCAGCCGCAGGAACGCGATCTGAGCGCCCGAAGGGAAACGGGATACTCCCTGCAGAAGGTCGCGGAGGGAGAGCAGAAGCTTTCGGAGCTGATCGGCGCGATGGCCGGCGAAGACCTTGCTTGGATCTGCGGCGGGCAGGTCCGGAGGGGCGTCTGCGGAACGTACGGCATCGGCAACAATAAAGCGTTTGAGATCCCGAATCTGCAGACCACCGACGGCCCGGCAGGCGTCAGGATCCGGAAAGAGATCGGCAGCTATACGACGGCCATGCCCATAGCGACGCTCCTTGCCTGCACCTGGGATACGGAGCTTCTTGCGGAAGTCGGCAGGACCATCGCCGAAGAGGCCCTCGAGAATAACCTGTCCGTCTGGCTCGCTCCTGCGATCAACATTCACAGGTCGCCGCTGTGCGGCCGGAATTTCGAGTATTATTCCGAGGATCCTTATCTTACCGCGGCCCTGGCCGGCGCCGCGGTCCGGGGATGCCAGAGCATCCGCATTGGCGCGACGCTCAAGCACTTTGCCGCGAACAATAAGGAAAGCAACCGGAAACGGAGCGATTCCCGGGTCTCCGAACGGGCCCTCAGGGAGATCTATCTCCGGGCCTTTGAACGGATCATCCGGGATGCGGATCCCTGGGCCGTTATGAGTTCCTATAACATCATCAACGGTGTGCGCGTCTCGGAAAGCAGGGAGCTTTTCACGGATATCCTGCGCGGGGAATGGGGCTATCAGGGGCTTACGATGACCGACTGGTGGACGATCGGGGATCCCTGGAAGGAACTGGCCGCCGGCATAGACGTCAGGATGCCGAAAGGATTTCCGGAGCGCCTTCTGGAGGCGGTAAAGTGCGGCCTTATCTCTGAAGAGGATCTTAGGCGCGCAGCGGAAAGAGTCTGCGCCCTGGCCCTTAAGATCGACTGAGAGCGGTCCGATATTTACAAGAGCATCGGAGCAAGCGTATAATATCAGCAGTGCGATCCGCACTGTAATGGAAAACTGAAGAAATAGCAGACGGTGCCTCTGCGCCTTTGCGGGCGGCAGAGGGTAAAAGGGAAACAGGTGCAAGGCCTGTGCGATCCCGTCACTGTATGCGGTAAGGCAAAGCCATGCGGAAACGCAGTCACTGGGAGACCGGGAAGGCGGCTTTGCGTAAGCGCCGCAAGCCAGGAAACCTGCCGCCTGCTGGTACGGGAAAGGAATTTCCAGACCACGAGGGCTTGGTCGTACCGTAACTCCGGATGGAGCCGTATCTTTCCCCCTGCCGGGGAAGGATCGTTTTGGCATGTTTCCGGAGAAACGTATCGTCGGGTCCTTTTGCCGCAGGGTGAAAGGATTTCTTTTTCGTATCCCATCTTCTGCAGTCGCAAAAAGAAAACATTTCGGGGCAAGCGGCCCCGGAGAAAAGGGAGGAAAAGAAAAACGACATGAAAAAGACACTGGCAGTGATCCTGGTCATTTCCCTGCTCATGGCGCTCCTTGGCGCCTGCGGAAATGCCGCGGCATCCGGAGAGACGCCCGCGGAGAGCAGTTCATCCGAAGCGCCGGCCGAAACACCTGCGCCGACGGAAGAGGCGGATACGGAAACGGATCAGGAGAAGGCGGATAAGGTCGCCGCGCTGATCGACGCGATCTATGTCCAGGAATGGACCGAAGATACCGACGCGCGCTGCGCCGAAGCAAAGGCCGCCTGGGACGCGCTGAGCGACGCGCAGAAGGAACTGGTGGAAGGCGAGTTCGCCGATCCTGATTACTTCGGTCTCAATACCGGCGACGCCTCGAAAGACGACCCGCGCAATGCCGACGGGATCGGGGAAAATGAACTTCTGGTAGTAAGCTTCGGCACGTCCTTCAATGACAGCCGGGCACAGGACATCGGCGGGATCGAGGCGGCGCTTGCGGAGGCCATGGTCGGCTGGGATGTCCGCCGGGCTTTTACGGCGCAGATCATCATTAACCACGTCCTTGCCCGCGACGGCGAGAAGATCGACAACGTGGACCAGGCGCTCGAGCGCGCCGTGTCGAACGGCGTGAAGAACCTTGTCATCCAGCCGACGCACCTGATGCACGGTGCGGAATACGATGAACTCTGTGAGTCTGTGGAAGCATACCGGGATAAGTTCGACAGCGTCATGATCGCGGAGCCGCTGCTCGGGGAAGTAGGTACCGATTCTTCCGTGATCAACAAGGATAAGGAACGGGTCGCGATGGCTGTGACGGCCGAAGCAGTTGCCGGAGCCGGATACGAAAGCCTTCCGGAAGCGGCCGCGGACGGCACGGCTTTCGTCTTCATGGGACACGGCACTTCCCACAAGGCGAAGGTCACCTACAGCCAGATGCAGGCCCAGATGCAGGATCTCGGATATAAAAACGTCTTTATCGGCACTGTGGAAGGCGAGCCGGAAGAGACGGCCTGCGAGGCGGTGATCGAAGCGGTACATGCCGCCGGCTATGAAAAAGTCGTCCTTCGGCCGCTCATGGTCGTGGCCGGCGACCACGCGAACAACGATATGGCGGGTGAAGACGAAGATTCCTGGATCAGCATGTTCAAGGCATCCGGTTATTTCGCGGACGTGACGGCTCAGATCGCGGGTCTCGGCAGCATTTCCGCTGTGCAGCAGATCTATGTGGAACATGCCGCCGTTGCGGTCACGGTTTCCGAGATGGCCGGTCAGACCAGTGAGGAGCGGACGGCCCGCGCGGCAGCGCTCATCGATGCGATCTATGTGCAGGAACGCACGCGCGATACGGATATGATGTGCGCGGTCGCAAAGGCTGCCTGGGATATGCTGACCGACGAAGAAAAAGAAATGGTCGAAGGGGAGGACGCGGATCCCGATTACTTCGGCCGCGATACCGGCGACGCGTCGAAAGACGATCCGCGCAATAAAGGCATAACAGGAGAGAAAGAACTCCTTGTCGTGAGCTTCGGCACTTCCTTCAACGGAAGCCGCGCAGAGGATATCGGCGGCATCGAGGCGGCGCTCGCGGAAGCGTATCCAGACTGGGAGGTCCGCAGAGCCTTTACGGCGCAGATCATTATCAACCACGTCCAGGCGCGCGACGGCGAGTGGATCGACAACATGGAGCAGGCACTGGAACGCGCTGTTTCGAATGGCGTGAAGTATCTGATCATCCAGCCGACACATCTGATGCACGGCGCGGAATATGATGAACTCTCCGCAGCCGTGGAGGCGTACCGCCAGAAGTTCGATCAGGTCGTGATCGCGGAGCCGCTTCTCGGACAGGTCGGCGCGGATGCGTCAGAGGTCAATGAAGACAAGGAACGCGTCGCTGCCGCGGTCACCGAAGAAGCGGTGAAGACGGCCGGCTATGAAAGCGCGGACGCGGCAGCCGCAGACGGGACAGCCTTTGTTTTCATGGGCCACGGCACGTCGCACACGGCGAAGGTGACCTACAGCCAGATGCAGACCCAGATGGAAGCGCTCGGCTATAAGAACGTCTTTATCGGGACCGTCGAGGGCGAACCGGAAGAGACGGCCTGTGAGGAAGTGATCGAAGCCGTTCATGAAGCGGGGTATACGAAAGTGATTCTCCGTCCCCTTATGGTCGTGGCCGGCGATCACGCGAACAACGATATGGCGGGTGAAGATGAAGATTCGTGGCTGAGCATGTTTGTATCTTCCGGGTACTTTGCCGAAGTAACACCGCAGATCGAAGGGCTGGGACGCATCCCTGCCGTGCAGCAGCTTTATGTAGAGCATACCGGCTATGTGATGACGCATGAATTTGCCGATGCCGCCGAAGGCGGACAGGCCGCCGGCAGTGAGGGCGGGGTCATCGAAGACGGCGTGTATTTCGCGGAATTCCATACCGACAGTACGATGTTCCACGTCAACGAGGCCGATGAAGGACTTGGCATACTTGAAGTCGAAAACGGCAAAATGGTCATCCACATAAGTCTCGTATCCAAGAGCATCCTGAACCTTTTCCCCGGCACGGCCGAGGATGCGAAAAAGGACGGCGCCGTGCTTCTTGAACCGACGACCGACAAGGTGACCTACAGCGACGGCACGACGGAAGAGGTCTACGGCTTTGACGTCCCGGTGCCCGCGCTGGATCAGGAATTCGATCTCGCGATCATCGGCGAGAAGGGAAAGTGGTACGACCATAAGGTATATGTCACGAACCCCGTACCGGCGGAATAATAAGAGATGAGCCGCTCCGGCGTATGCCGGGGCGGCATACTGCCGTCCGCAGACGGTACGGACGGATAAGGGAACACTGCATATGAAACGAGGGCAGGCCTTCTCCGGAGCGGGACTCATTGCAGTCCTGCTCCTTGTGATCATTTCCGGAGTCCTTTTCGGCTGCGGGGCATCTTCGCGCGGCCCGCAGGACGGCAGCTACCGGATCGGAGTCACCCTTTCCGGCGGAAGCGGCAAGGCGACCGTTTCGTCTCCCGCCGCCCTCCGGATCGAGGGCGGCGAAATGACGGCGACCCTTGTATGGAGCAGCGCCAACTATGACTATATGCTCGTCGACGGCGTCCGGTATGAACCGGTCATCGAGGACGGGCATTCCGTATTTGAGATCCCCGTCGCATCGCTTGACGAAGACCTCACGGTGATTGCCGATACGGTGGCGATGAGCACACCGCATGAGATCACTTATACGCTGCGGTTCGATTCCTCGACGATGGAAAGCATGAACGGCGGGGAGGAAGCCGGTGACGGCGGCAGCGCGCAGGATGCTTCCTCCGGGACGGCGCAGGCTGCGCCGGCGGACGGCCATGCGCAGGATGTGAAGGCGCTCGGGGAGGGGCATGAGATCCCCCTTGCGTACGCGTCGCAGTTCACGCTCACGGAGTACGAAGGCGGTTACATCCTTCTTGATATCGAGACGTCCGGGCGCTTCCTTGTGATCCCGGAGGGCGCCTTAGTGCCGGACGGTCTTCCGGAGGATATCGTTCTGCTCCCGCAGCCGGTGAACGGCATTTATCTTGCCGCAACGTCGGCCATGGACTTTTTCCGTACGCTGGACGGTATAGAACATATCCGGCTTTCCGGCACCAATCGGGACGGGTGGACGATTCCCGAGGCCAGGGAGGCCATGGAAAGCGGAAGCATCCTCTTTGCCGGGAAATACAGCGCGCCGGATTATGAACGGATCCACGCGGAAGGGTGCGGCCTCGCCATCGAGTCCACCATGATCTATCATACGCCGGAAGTGAAGGAACAGCTGGAACGCCTGGGTGTCCCGGTGCTGGTGGAGCGCTCGAGCTACGAGGAAGATCCGCTCGGACGCATGGAATGGATCAAGGTGTACGGCGCGCTGCTCGGAAAGACGGCCGAGGCGGAAGAGATCTTCCGCGCCGAGACGGAGGGCGCGGAGGCGCTCCGGACCGAGCAGCCGTGCGGAAAGACCGTGGCCTTTTTTTACATCACCTCTTCGGGTACCGTCAATGTGCGCCGGAGCGGCGACTATGTGCCGAAAATGATCGAAATGGCGGGCGGCTCGTATATCTTCCCGGACCTTGCGGGCAGCGGCGCCTCCTCCACGGTGAACATGACGATGGAGTCTTTCTACAGCGGCGCGAAGGACGCGGATATCCTCATCTACAACAGCAGCATCGACGGAGAACTGTGGACGATCGGCGAGCTTTTGGCGAAGGAGCCGCTGCTTGCGGACTTCAAGGCAGTGAAGGCAGGGGACGTCTACTGCACCGGGAAGAATCTTTTCCAGGAGCCGATGGGGCTTGGAAAACTGATTCTGGATATGCACCGGGTCCTTGCCGGGGACGTTCCGTCTTCCGGGAAACTCACCTATCTGCACAGACTGGATGCGGAGTAAAGCGAATGGATAAGGCACCGCACAAGGCAGGGGGAGAAGGCATACGTAAAAGGACGGGAAATGCCCGGTTGTGGACCGGCTTTGCGGTCCTTTTGGCGGCGCTTCTCCTTCTTATCGTGATCAACGTTGGCGCCGGGAGCGTCGCCGTATCCCCGCGGGAGATCATGGACGTGATCTTCCGGAATCAGGGAGATACGGTGATC
>JAFOIS010000331.1 GCA_017420605.1 Lachnospiraceae bacterium
AAAGATGGATCTTCGCCTCGAGGAGGTCGAACTTCCGGAGGTCGGACCGGATGACGTGCAGGTGAAGATCGTTTCCGATACCATCTGCCTGTCGACCTACAAAGGCGTCGTCAAAGGCGCCGAGCATAAGAAGGTACCGGACGACGTCGCGGAAAACCCGGTCATGGTCGGACACGAGTTCTGCGGGGACATCGTAGCCGTCGGCGAAAACTGGAAGGACAAATACAAACCGGGACAGCGCTTTTCGGTCCAGCCCTCGCATTATTACAAGGGCAGCCAGCTTGCGATCGGCTTTTCCTACCGCTGGTGCGGCGGATCCTCCCAGTACGGCAACATGCCGATCGAAACGCTGATCACGGGAAGCCTTCTGCCGTACAATTCCGACGTCTATTTCATCGGGTCTCTCTGTGAGCCGATGAGCTGCGTCATCGGTACGTTCCACGCCATGTTCCACACCACGGCCGGGCGCTACGTCCATGACATGGGGATCCGGGAAAACGGGAAAATGGCGCTGCTTGCCGCGTGCGGGCCGATGGGGCTGGCCGCGCTCGATTATGCCCTGCACAATCCGACCCGCCGGCCGTCGCTCCTCGTCGTGACCGACATCAACGACGAGCGGCTTGCGAAGGCCGCGTCGGTCTATCCGCCGGAAGAAGCAAAAAAGGACGGGATCACCCTGATCTACGTCAATACGAAGAGAGAAGACGCGACGGCGTACCTTCGGGAGCTGACCGGCGGCACCGGCTTCGACGACGTCATCTGCTTTTCCGCGATCCGGCAGGTCATCGAGCAGGCGGGCGATATCCTCGGCTACGACGGGTGCCTCGACTTCTTTGCCGGCCCGACGGACAGCAGCCTCAAGGCGGAATTCAACTTCTACAACGTGCATTATCTCAATACCCATGTGATGGCCACGTCGGGCGGCAACGCGGACGATATGCGCGAGGCGGTCGATCTTGCGAGCCGGGGCATCATCAATCCGGCGGCCATGGTCACGCACGTCGGCGGGCTGAACGCGGTCGTCGATACGGTAAAGAACCTGCCGAAGATCCCGGGCGGCAAGAAACTCATCTACAACGAGATCGACCTGCCGCTGACCGCGATCGAAGACTTCGCGGAGCTGGGAAAGACGGATCCGCTTTTCGCGAAACTCGATGAACTGTGCAAAGCACGGGGCGGCCTCTGGAATGCCGAGGCGGAAAAGTACCTCCGTGCGAACGCGAAAAAAATCTGAATGGGGAACTTCCGATGATCACAGTGACCGACGGCATCTTTCATCTTGCGACGGAGCACACCTCCTATGTGTTCCAGATCACCGAAACAGGACACCTTGAACATCTTTATTACGGCGCCTTCCTCGGGGAGATCACGGCGGCGGACGCCGCCGCGATGACGGAAAAACGCGCCTTCGCCGCGGGCAACGTCATTTCCTATGACGAAGAGCATCCGACCGTCACCATGGAGGATATCTGCCTGGAAATGTCCGGCGAAGGCCACGGCGACATCCGGCCTCCGTTCCTTACGGTCATCCATGCCGACGGCTCGCGGACGAGCGACTTCATTTTCGAAAAATATGAGATCACGCCGGAAAAAGTGACGGAAGGCCTGCTTCCCGGCGCGCATGAGGCTGCGCCCGCCGCCGGCGAACACCTTACCGTGACATTGAAGGACCGGGCGTACGGTGTTACGCTCGAGCTCTATTACGACCTTTATCCGGCGTGCGATACGGTCTGCCGCAGAAGCCGGCTCGTCAACACCGGCAGCGGCGATCTGCGCCTTCTGAAACTGATGAGCACGCAGCTCGACTTCCCGGATACCGATTACGTCTATTCGAGCTTCACCGGCGGGTGGGGGCGGGAAATGAACCGCACGGACACGCTGCTGCACCGCGGCGCCGCAGCCTCCGGCTCAGCGGCCGGAACGTCTTCGAGCCGCGCGAACCCCTTCGTCATGCTGTCCCGTCCGGATACGACGGAAGACGCGGGAGAATGCTTCGGCCTCAACCTTGTCTACAGCGGCAATCATCTCGAAGAAGCTTCGGTGAACGGTTTTGACAAGACACGGTTCCTTGCGGGAATCCATCCGCAGCATTTCGAGTTCCGCCTCGCCGAAGGGGAAAGCTTCGAGACCCCGGAAGCGGTCATGGTCTTTTCGGATCGGGGCTTCGGGGAAATGAGCCGGCGCATGCACGCCTTCGTCCGGAACCACATCATGCCGGCAAAATGGGGAAACACCGTACGGCCGATCCTCCTCAACAGCTGGGAAGCCGCGTATTTCGCGATCGATGAAGGAAAACTCCTCCGTCTCGCGAAGGCGGGCAAAAGCGCGGGCGTCGAGCTCTTCGTCGTGGACGACGGGTGGTTCGGCGTAAGGAACGACGACCTCCGGTCTTTGGGCGACTGGACCGAAAACCGGAAAAAACTGCCGGAGGGCCTTCGCGGCCTTGCGGAGAAGGTGAACGCGCTCGGTCTTGCCTTCGGCATCTGGGTGGAGCCGGAAATGGTGAACCAGGACAGCAACCTTTACCGCACGCATCCGGACTGGGCCATGGAGATCCCCGGAAAGCCCCACAGCGAAGGACGGCACCAGCGCATCCTCGATTTTGCCAATCCGGCGGTCGTCGACCATATCACGGAAGCGATGACGCGCGTCTTCTCCTCCGCCAATATCGCCTATGTGAAATGGGATATGAACCGCATCTGGTCGGACGCGTTTTCACAGTACCTGCCGGCGGAGCGGCAGGGCGAGACGGCGCACCGGTACATGCTCGGCCTGTACCGGGTGATGAGGACGCTCACGGAACGGTTCCCGGAGATTCTCTTCGAAGGCTGCGCAAGCGGCGGCAACCGCTTCGACCTCGGGATCCTTGCGTATTTCCCGCAGATCTGGGGAAGCGACGATTCCGACGCGCTGCAGAGGGCGCGGCTTCAGGAGGGCTTAAGTTACGGTTATCCGCTCATTTCCTGCGGCGCGCACGTCTCCGACTGCCCGAACCACCAGACGCTCCGGAACACCCCGCTCGATACGCGGTTCAACGTCGCGGCGTTCGGCGCGTTCGGCTACGAGATCAATCTTTGCGATCTGCCGAAGAGCCAGCTTACGGAGATCGCCGGCGAGATCGAACTTTACAAGAAATGGCGCCCCGTCTTCCAGCTGGGGAGCTTCTTCCGCGGCCGGATCGTGAACGACGGCGGGAAGGTGCGGCAGATCCCGGTCTCCGATGAAGCGGCGGTGCATGAATGGACCGTCGTATCCGAAGACGGAAAGAGCGCCGTCGGGCTCCTGATGCAGGAGCTTACCGTTCCGAACCGGCCCTACGAATGCTACCGGGCAAAGGGCCTCGATCCGGACCGCCGGTATCATTTCCGCAATATCCCCAAAACACAGGATATCCGCAGCTTCGGGGGCCTCATCAACAACGTCGCCCCGGTGCATATAAAACCCGGATCGCTCCTCCATACGGTGATCGCAAAGCGCATGTCCCAGCCGGGCGAGCAGGAGGACGTCATTGTTTCCGGACGCGTCCTCATGCGTTCGGGCGTCAAGCTTCTGCCCGCGTTCGCCGGGACCGGCTACAACGAAAAAGTCCGCTATTTCCAGGACTTCTGCTCGCGGCTCTACTTTATGGAAGAAGCGCCCGCGAAAACATCCTGACGGCCTGCTTTGTGAGATTTTAGATTTGAGATTTGAGAAATGAATGCATTAGCGAAATTCCGAAGCCTGTTTACCGCAAATGATATGACGCAGGGCGTGCCGTGGAGAGGCATCGCCCGGTTCGCGTTCCCGATGCTCGTCGGAAACTTCGCCCAGCAGCTCTATAATACTGTCGACGCGGTCGTCGTCGGCCGGAGCAGATGGGGCTATAACGCGCTGGCCGCCGTCGGGAACGCGATGCCGGTCCTGAACCTCCTTCTCGCGCTCTTTGTCGGCGTCGCCACCGGGGCAGGCATCCTCGTCGCGCAGTATTTCGGCGCAAAAGACCGGGAGGGGCTCGAAAAGACCATCGGGTGCTGCATTTTCATGAGCCTTATCACGAGCATTGTGATCATTATCGCGGGGCCGCTCCTTACCGGACCGATGCTCCGCGCCATGAAAACGCTGCCGGAAATGTACGAGCCCTGCCGCAGCTACCTCAATATTTTCTTCTTCGGGATCTTCGGCTTCATGTTCTACAACATCTTCGCCGGGATCCTCCGGGGACTCGGGGATTCCTTTTCCGCGCTGCTTTTCCTGCTCGTCTGCGCGGGACTGAACGTGATCGGCGACCTGCTTCTCGTGGATAAGATGGGCGTTGCCGGCGTTGCGCTGGCCACGGTCATCTCGCAGGTGATCTCCGCGGTGCTGTGCCTTATCAAGCTCCTCCGGATGAAGGACATCTTCACGATGCGCACCGGTTACATAAGGCCGGACCGCTATTACCTGCAGCGGATCATCCGCCTCGGCATTCCCTCCGGCATCACGCAGGCGATCATCAGCGCCAGCATGCTGCTCGTGCAGGCGCTCATCAACAGTTTTGAGGACGCCATGCTCGTCGCGGCAAACGTCATGGTCATGCGCGTCGACGGATATGCGATGCTTCCGAACTTCAGTTTCGGGCAGGCAATGGGCACCTATGCCGGCCAGAACGTCGGCGCCGGCCGTATGGACCGCCTGAAGACGGGCACGAGGCAGGGCACCCTGATGGCGGTGCTGACGGCGGTGGTGCTGGTCCCGCTCATCATTCTCTTCGGTCCGTACCTCATGGGACTCTTCGCGCCGGGCAATACCGAGCTCATCGGTCTTGCCATGGGAATGATGTATATCCTCGCGGCGGGATATATCGCGATGGCGGTGACCCAGTCGCTCCAGGGCGTGATCCGCGGTGCCGGCGACACCACGTCCCCGATGTGGATCACGATCACGACGACGGTCCTTGTGCGCGTCCCGCTGGCCTACGGTCTCGTGGCGCTCACGCGGGCAGCCGGCGCCGCGCGCCTTACGCAGGAAAAAATGACGTTCGTCTCGCTCCTTGCGGTCTGGCTCCTCGGCGCGCTGCTGACGACGGCCGTCTATTTCAAAGGCAACTGGCGGAAAAAGATCCCGGTCTATGAGGACTGAGGCGGGTCCGCAGGACGGACCTTTAAGACCCGCGGTCATGGAGAGACGGGACGGTTTATCATGGAGAATCGGGGCGGTTTCGCTTGCCCGGACCGCCGCTTCATGATAGGATAAAAAGAAGGAAAAACCCCCGGGAGGGGATAGTATAAAAACGCGGCGGGGCGGCTCCCTGCCGCAGGCTGATGCCGGGCCGCATACGGCCCGGTAGGAGGAAAGGAAAACGATATGCCCAGAACGATGGAGGAATGGAAACTCGGCGATCCGATGATCAACGAGCGCGACTACTGGCCGGATCCCAACTACGTGCCGGAAGACCCGGAGAAGGCGAGACTGGTCCTGAAACTTGCCACGATGATCACGGACCGTTATATCAAACGTTACACCCATACGCTCAATTACGGCGATCCGGAATACTGGGCGCTGGACCACATCCTGACGAAACCGCAGGTGAAGTTCCTCCTTTCCTTCGGCAAGACGCGCGTGGAGCGGACGGTCGCCTACATCGCGAAGAAGAACCGCATGAAGGAAGAAGACGCGGCCAAGGAATGCCGCTATTTCTGCTGGGTCGGCCTTCTGGAAATGACGCGCGACAAAGAGACCGGCGAGAAGGTCTACAACCTTCCGATCTTTGTCCCGGGTTCCGCGGAATTCATGATGATGAACGACAAGCTCACGGACAAGCATCCGGAGATCGCGACGTTCTTCAACCTCATGACGCAGCTGCCGCTCGCGGGCATCACGGAAATGATCCCGCCGGGAGGCGCCGGCGTCGGCATGCACGTCATTCCGGTCGAGAAAGCCATCGAAATGGAAAACCAGTCCGTTTCGGTCGAGCACATTTCCCACTGGCTGAACAAGTATGACAAGTATTCGGTCGGCATCTGCACCTGCCGCAAACAGCAGACGATCCGCGGCGAGGGCACCGGCGATATCGAAGGCGAATTCTGCATGGGCGTCGGCGATATGGCGGAATACTGCGTCGACAAGGGCATGGGCCACTATATCACCTACGACGAGGCGCTGGAGATCCTCGAGCGGGCGGAGCGCCACGGTTTCGTACACCAGATCACCAACATCGACGGCGAAGAAAAGATCGTCGCGATCTGCAACTGCGCGCCGGGCATCTGCAACGCCCTCCGTACTTCACAGCTTTACAACACCCCGAACATGTCCGCGTCCGCGTACCGCGCGCACGTCGAGACCGAAAAGTGCGTGGCCTGCGGCAAGTGCGTCGAGGTATGCCCGGTCGGCGCGGCGCGTCTCGGCCAGAAGCTCTGCCGGAAAGACGGTTCCATCGTCGAATATCCGAAGACCGAGCTGCCGGACGACGTTCCGTGGGGTCCGGAAAAGTGGAATTACGAGTACCGCGACACGATCCGCACGAACTGCTACACGACCGGTACCGCGCCCTGCAAGACCGCCTGCCCGGCGCACCTTGCGATCCAGGGCTATGTCAAGATGGCAAAGGACGGCCGCTACGAAGAAGCCCTGAAGCTCATCAAGCAGGACAACCCGTTCCCGGCGGTGTGCGGCGCGATCTGCAACCGCCGCTGCGAAGACGCCTGTACGAGGGGCACGGTCGACGCGCCGGTCTCCATCGATGAGATCAAGAAATTCATCGCCGACCGCGATCTTTCGGCCGAAACACGCTATGTGCCGCTGTGCGAGAATCCGGAAGGCAAGTTCTATGAGGACAAGAAGATCGCCGTCATCGGCGCAGGTCCTGCAGGCCTGTCCGCGGCCTACTTCCTGCGCAAGGGCGGCTACCCGGTCACGGTCTTTGAAAAAGAGAGCCGTCCGGGCGGCATGATGCTGAACGGCATCCCGAGCTTCCGCCTGGAGAAGGACGTCCTCGAAGCCGAGATCGACGTGCTCCGGGAAATGGGCGTCGAATTCAAATGCGGCGTCGAGGTCGGAAAGGACGTCACGATCGCAGCTCTCCGTGAGGAAGGCTATAAGGCGTTCTATATCGCCATCGGCATGCAGGGCGGCAGGCTGACCGGCGTTCCGGGTGAGGACGCGGAAGGTGTCGAATCCGGCGTATCGTTCCTCAGAAGACTCAACCAGGATCATTCCGTGAAGCTTTCCGGCGACACGGTCGTGGTCGGCGGCGGCAACGTCGCGGTCGACGTCGCGCGCTCGGCGCTCCGTGCCGGCGACGGCAAGGTCACGATGCTCTGCCTCGAATCCCCGGCGGAGATGCCGGCGGCGAAGGACGAAGTCGCCGAAGCGAAGGAAGAGGGCATCGAAGTCCGGAATGGTTGGGGCCCCAAGGAAGTCCTCGTGGAAGACGGAAAGGTCAAAGGCATCGTCTTCAAGAAGTGCACGGCGGTCTTCGACGCGGAGAAGCGTTTCAACCCGCAGTATGACGAGAACGAGACCATCACGATCGAATGTAAGAACATCCTGCTTTCCATCGGCCAGTCCGTGGAATGGGGCGAGCTCCTTAAGGATACGAAGGTCGAGATCCGCAGAAACGGCACGGCGGTCGCCGATCCGGTGACCTACCAGACCGCGGAGCCGGACATCTTCGTCGGCGGCGACGTCTTCTCCGGCGCGAAGTTCGTGATCGACGCGATCGCGGCCGGCCGCGAAGGCTTCGTTTCCATCAACCGTTACGTCCATCCGGGCAACTCGCTGACGATCTCCCGTGACAGGAGAGAGTTCATCGAACTCGACAAGGACGATATCCTTGTGGAAGGCTTCGACAATTCGCCGCGTGCGGTCCCGGGCAAAAAGAACGGCGATGCGGTGAAGACCTTTGACGACCTCCGCCTTGTTCTAACGGAAGAACAGGTGAAGGCGGAAGCGAACCGGTGCCTTTCCTGCGGCGCGACGACGGTCGACGATAACCGCTGCATCGGCTGCGGCCTGTGCACGACCCGCTGCGAATTCGACGCGATCCATCTTACGCGCGACATGCCGCACGCAAGCGACATGGTCCGCTGCGAGGACAAGATGGGACCGGTCGCGGTCTACGCCGCGAAGCGTGCCGCGAAGATCGCCGCGAAGGCTGCGGTCAGGATCGTGAAGAAATAAGAGACAGAACGGCAAAAAAGTGCGGCCGCCCGTTTGGGGCGGCCGCACTTTTTTTCGATGCCGCGGGGAGAGGGACTCAGTGTTTCAGATCCGCCTTTTCCAGTTCTGCTTTGATCAGGGCAAAATCGATCATGCAGCTTCCGCCGGAAATCAGGACAGGAACCGTTTCCTCAAACGTGTAATAGTAAAAACGGGTCTCATCCCGTTCGAAGAAGTAGACAAAAACGGACAGCGTGTCCGGATTGATGATCCAGTATTCCCGCACGCCCGCCGCCTGATACTTCTTCAGTTTCCGCTCTGTATCGTTGAAGTAGGAAGACGGGGAAAGAATCTCAACGGCCAGATCCGGTGCGCCGTACAGATTCCGGCTCGTCAGTTTCTCCCCGTCACAGATGATGAGGAGGTCTGGCTGCACCATCGTACGTTCGTCCCGGTCAAGCTGCACGTCAAACGGTGACAGCATGACGCGGCAGCCTGAGGTATGTGCGGCGGCGCAGGCGTGGAAGAGAAGGTAAAGCTCTCCCAGAATGATCTGGTGTTCAGCCGTGGGCGCCGCCATGTCATAGAACGCACCATCGATAAGCTCTGTCCTGCGGTCATCCGGAAGGTCATAGTAATCCCTGAGCGTGTAGCTGCCCTGCTTCGGATAGCGCAGGGAGCTGTGCGCACCGGCAGGTCTTACAGCCGCAGTGTAGGACGCGGCGGATTCATGTATATAGACTGCTTCGGCCCGGCTGCGCTCCAGGTCATAGGAGAATGGCTTTTTCAAGGCTTTTTCCAGTGCGGTGACCGTATCGTGCCGCGGCACCTTTGTCGCGCCGCCGAAAATCTTCATGACCGTTCCGAGCGGCACGCCGGACAGTTCCGCGATCTTCCGGTTGGAATACCCGAGTTCTTTCTTCCGCTCCCGCATTTCTTCGATCGTCACGGCTGGCCCTCCTTGCCGGCAGGTGTATTTGCGCTTCCGCACGGTTTATGACCCGGCAGAACAGTTGTGCAAGCGCATTCCGATAGAACCATTATAAAACCGTATCAAAGATAAAGCAACAGAAAACGGATCGTTAACGAATATATTATTCCGGAGTATTATATATAACGGTTCTATAACGGTTCTTCCGGGAAGCGGAATCGGAAACAGATGCCAAAGTACCGGGATTCTATGGTAAAAAACGAAAGGAGAGCCCCTTTCCACGCAGGAGCGGACGGCATAAAATAAGGGAAGAGACCACAGCGACGGGCGCCCTGCGATGAAAGGAGAAGAAAATGAGAACTCTGTATCTGATGTTTCCGGAAAAGATAGGAACGATCGACCCGAAGATCTACGGCCATTTTTCCGAACACATCGGCGGTGTGATCTATGACGGGATCT
>JAFOIS010000332.1 GCA_017420605.1 Lachnospiraceae bacterium
CGACGAACATCTCGACGAATTCCGAGCCGGAAAGCGAGAAGAACGGCACCTTGGCCTCGCCGGCGACCGCTTTCGCAAGGAGCGTCTTGCCGGTACCGGGCGGCCCGACAAGGAGCGCGCCCTTCGGGAGCTTCGCGCCGATGCCCGTGTATTTCCCGGGATTATGCAGGAAATCGACGACCTCCTGCAGGGATTCCTTGGCTTCGTCCTGTCCCGCGACGTCGCGGAAGGTCACGCCCGTCTCTTTCTGGATATAGGCCTTCGCGCGGCTCTTGCCGACGCCCATGATCCCGCCCCCGGATTTGTTGATCCGGTTCATCATGATCGTCATAAAGACCATGATCAGGATAAAGGGAATGAGGAACGACAGGATCGTGCCGACGATACTGACGATCGCGGGCGTTTCCTCGCGCTTGAGCGTAACGCCCTCCTGCGCCAGGATCCTTTCGGTCAGCGCGGTATCGTCCTCCGTCGTCTTGCAGATATACTTGATGCCGCGGATCTCGTTTCCGGACGTCTTCGGCGTGATCTCCAGCGTCGTGCCGTTGATGACGACGTTTTCGACCTGCCCTTTCTCCAGCATTTCCACGAAACGGTCGTAGGTGATCTCCCGGGAGGTGGAATTATTGAAGGCGCCGGAAAACAGCGCCATGAACACAAGGCTGATCATGATGCAGATGAGAAGCAGCATCATCGTCTGCCGGTTCTTATTGTTGTTCCAGTCGTTGTTCTGGTTATTCTGTCCGTTCTGATTGTTATCCATCGTACTCTTCTTTTCTTTTCTGATATACCTTTAACCCGCAGAACGGAAATATCCTGCAGGCGTTGATATTATTATATATTTGCACCTATGTTTATGCAATAAACCAAGTCTGAATTTTGTGTGAAGAGGCCGGAGAAAGCGTACATAAAGGCTGCGGCGGAAACATGCCGGCGCTTCATATTTCTGTGGAAATCATCCGCCGGAATAGTTATAATAAAGTGCGTGTATTGTATATCTGCCCGCAAAGGAGACCCGTCATGAAAGAAGGCTTCAGTTCCCAGCAGTACCTTTCCACGCAGTCGGCGCACATCCGCGAACGCATCGAACACTTCGGCGGCAAGCTCTACCTCGAATTCGGCGGCAAACTCTTCGACGACTACCACGCCTCCCGCGTGCTTCCGGGCTTCAAGCCGGACAGCAAGCTCCAGATGCTCATGCAGCTGGCAGACCAGTCGGAGATCATCATCGTCATATCCGCAAAGGATATCGAAAAAAACAAGATCCGCGGCGACCTCGGCATCACCTACGACGCGGACGTTCTCCGGCTCATCGGGGAATTCCGCGACCGCGGCCTCTTTGTCGGAAGCGTCTGTATCACGCAGTACGCCAACCAGGAAAGCGCGGACCTCTTCCGCCGGCGCCTCGAGCAGTTCGGTGTCAAGACCTATCTGCATTACCCGATCAAAGGCTATCCGAACAACGTTTCCCTCATCGTAAGCGAGGAGGGCTACGGAAAGAACGACTATATCGAGACCTCGCGGCCGCTCGTCATCGTGACCGCCCCGGGCCCGGGTTCCGGCAAAATGGCGACCTGCCTTTCGCAGCTCTACCATGAACAGAAGCGCGGCGTGAACGCCGGCTACGCGAAATTCGAGACCTTCCCGATCTGGAACCTGCCGCTCAAGCATCCGGTGAACCTGGCCTATGAAGCGGCGACGGCGGACCTCGACGACGTGAACATGATCGACCCCTTCCACCTCGAAGCCTACGGCAAGATCACAGTCAATTACAACCGCGACATCGAGATCTTCCCGGTCCTGCGTTCGATCTTCGAGCGGATCTACGGGGAAAGCCCGTACAAGTCGCCGACGGACATGGGCGTCAATATGGCCGGCTACTGCATCACCGACGACGAAGCCTGCCGGGAAGCCTCGAAGCAGGAGATCATCCGCCGCTACTATACCGCGCTCGCCGGCCTCGCGGACGGGACCCGTTCCGAGCGGGAAGCGGACAAGATCGAATTCATCATGCAGCAGGCCGGCGTGCAGTCCTCCGACCGCAAGGTCATCCCGGCGGCGGAAGCCCGCGCGAAGGATACCGGTTCACCGGCGACGGCCTTCGAACTTCCGGACGGCCGGATCGTGACCGGCAAAACGAGTGCGCTCCTCGGCGCGACGGCGGCGGCGCTGCTGAACTCGCTGAAGGTCCTTGCAGGGATCCCGCACGAAGTGCACGTCATTTCCGCGGAAGCGCTCGAGCCGCTGCAGAAGCTTAAGACCGCGTATCTTGGCAGCAAGAACCCGCGCCTGCATACAGACGAAGCGCTGATCGCCCTGTCGATCTCCTCCTTCTACGATGAAAACGCACAGAAGACGCTGGACGCGCTGCCGCGTCTGCGCGGCGCACAGGCCCATTCCTCGGTCATGCTGGCGCCGGTCGATATCAAGACGCTGAAGAAGCTGAAGGTACAGCTCACCTGCACGCCGGTCTTCGAAGGCAAGTCCGTGTTCTATTGACGGCCG
>JAFOIS010000041.1 GCA_017420605.1 Lachnospiraceae bacterium
CGACAGGGTCGTTCTCCTGACGAAATGCGGCAACGTCGACCTGATCGGAAGGGTCCGCGTCAACCGGAAGGTGATCGAAACGGAACTTGCAAAGAGCCTCAAGACCCTGGGCGTGGACTCTATCGATATCTATCTGCTGCACCGGGACGATCTGAAAACGCCGGTCTCCGAGGTCATCGATACGCTCAACGAGTGTAAGGAAGCCGGAAAGGTACGCATATTCGGTGTCTCCAACTGGACGCATGAGCGCATCGCGGAAGCCAACGCGTATGCCGCATCGAAGGGCCTTGCGGGCTTTTCGGTATCCAGTCCGAACTACGGCCTCGCACACCAGTTTGCCGATCCCTGGGGCGGCGGCTGCGTGACGCTGACCGGCGCGGAAAATGCAAAAGCCAGGCAGTGGTATACGGAGAATCAGATGCCCGTGATCGCGTATTCTTCGCTTGCGAGGGGCTTTTTCAGCGGGAAATTCCGTGCCTTTGATTATGAAGGCGCGAAAAAGATACTGGACGGTCCCGCACAGAAGGGGTATCTGTGCGAAGAGAACATGCAGCGCCTTTCCAGGGCGGAGGAGCTGGCGGAAAAGTATGATACGTCTGTTTCGGATATCGCGCTCCGCTATCTTTTCGGCAGCAGCATGAACGTCTTTGCCGTGATGAGCACGACAAACCCGGGACGCCTGCCCGGAAATGTCTCCGCGGCAAATCATCCGCTTGCCAAAGAAGACATCGCATTCCTGGAAGACGGAGAATAAAGCCTGCCGGACCGGATCAAGAGACCGCAGACGCCGGAACGGATGCGGCAGGCGGCGCACTGTTCAAATGACATTTTATGTGCTATGATAAAAAGCACGCATTTACTGAAACCGCAGGCACGGGGGAACTATGGAAACAGAACGCATCGAAGCGACGAATTTTATCGAAGACCTGATCAATAAAGACCTGGAGGACGGCGTATACGACCACGTGGCGACGCGCTTTCCGCCGGAGCCGAACGGCTATCTGCATATCGGCCACGCCAAGTCGATCCTTTTGAACTATCTGACGGCGAAGAAATACAACGGGACCTTCAACCTTCGTTTTGACGACACGAACCCGACGAAAGAGAAGGAAGAGTTCGTCGAATCCATCGAGGCGGACGTCCGCTGGCTCGGCGCCGATTTCGAGGACCGGCTGTATTTCGCGTCGGACTATTTCGAGGTCATGTATGAGAAGGCGGTCCTCCTCATCAAAAAGGGCCTGGCCTACGTCTGCGACCTTTCGGCCGACGAGATCCGCGCCTTCCGCGGGACGCTCACCGAGCCCGGCAAGGACAGCCCGTACCGGAACCGCAGCATCGAGGAGAACCTGCGTCTCTTTGAGGAAATGAAAGACGGTCTTTACGAGGACGGCACGCGTGTGCTCCGCGCGAAGATCGATATGGCGAGCCCGAACATCAATATGCGCGACCCGGTTATTTACCGTATCGCGCACCTGACGCATCATAACACCGGCGATAAGTGGTGCATCTATCCGATGTACGACTTCGCGCACCCGATCGAAGACGCGGTCGAGGGCATCACGCATTCGCTGTGTACCCTCGAGTTCGAGGATCACCGTCCGCTCTACAACTGGGTCGTCGAAAACACCGACTGGGAGATGCCGCCGCGCCAGATCGAATTCGCGAAAATGTACCTCACGAACGTCGTGACCGGCAAACGCTATATCAAGCGCCTCGTCGAGCAGGGCATCGTGGACGGCTGGGACGATCCGCGGCTCGTTACGATCGCGGCTCTCCGGCGCCGCGGCTTTACGCCGGAGTCCATCAGGATGTTTGTCGAGCTGACCGGCATTTCCAAGGCGAACGCTTCGATCGACTACGCGATGCTCGAGTACTGCATCCGCGAGGATCTGAAAATGAAGCGCCCGCGCATCATGGCGGTCCTCGATCCGGTGAAGCTTGTGATCGACAATTATCCGGAAAACGAGACCGAGATCCTTGAGGCGGACAATAACCTCGAGAACCCGGAACTCGGCAAGCACGAAATACCGTTCGGCAGAGAGCTTTACATCGAGCGGGAGGACTTCATGGAAGTGCCGCCCAGCAAGTACAAACGCCTCTATCCGGGCAATGAAGTGCGTCTTATGCACGCATATTTCGTAAAATGCACGGGCTTCGAAAAGGACGAAAACGGCAATATCACCGTCGTTCACGCGACCTATGATCCGGAAACGAAGGCAGGGTCGGGCTTCGAAGGCCGAAAGGTCAAGGGCACGATCCACTGGGTGCCGGCGAAGGAATGCGTCCGCGCGAAGGTCCGTCTCTATGAGAACCTGATCGACGAGGAAAAGGGCGTCTACAATGAAGACGGCTCCCTCAATCTCAATCCGAACTCGCTGACCGTCGTGGAAGACGCGGCGATCGAACCGTGCGTTAAAGACGCGAAGGCTTACGACAGCTTCCAGTTCGTCCGGAACGGCTACTACTGCGTGGACGCGAAGGATTCCGCGCCGGGTCAGCCGGTCTTCAACCGCATCGTTTCCATGAAGAGTTCGTTCAAACTGCCGAAATGACGGAATACCGCAGCGCGATCGGACAGGACAGCCACCGTTTTGCACCGGAAGGGACGGAGGGCTGCGCACGCCTCGGCGGCGTCCCGTTTCCGGATGCGCCCCCGTTTCTGGCAAACAGCGACGGGGACGTGGTGCTGCATGCGGTGACGAACGCGGTCTCCGGCATTACCGCGAAAAATGTGCTCGGCGCGCGGGCGGACGCGATCTGCAAAAGCGGCGTCCGCGATTCGGCGGCCTATCTTTCCGAAGCGCTCCGGGATCTTGCCGAAGCGGGCTATGAGGCGGTGAACCTCTCCGTATCGATCGAAGGCGCGCGTCCGAAGATCGCGCCGAAGACGGAGGAGATGCGGGAGAAGATAGCGGACCTTTTCGGGCTTTTACCATCCGATATCGGCATCACGGCAACGACCGGGGAGGGACTTACCGCATTCGGCCGCGGAGAGGGCGTCCAGGTCTTTGCGATCCTCACCTGTAAAAGATGCGTATGAAGCTCGAAGCGCACGCAAAAGTGAATCTCTTCCTGCGTATTACCGGCAGACGGCCGGACGGGTACCACCTGCTCCGGACAGTGTTCTGGCCGGTATCGCTGTATGATACGATAGAAATCGAAAGGACGGGGACGCCGGGCATACGGCTTTCGTGCAGCGACCCGTCTCTTGAAAATGAAAACAACCTGGCCCTGAAGGCCGTGCAGGCATTGCGCAGCGCGGCGGCGGCCGGGACGGTGGACGGCCTTTCGATCCGCATCGAAAAGCGGATCCCGATGGGCGCGGGCCTCGGCGGCGGAAGCGCCGACGCGGCGGCTGTCCTTAAGGGTGTGAACGATCTTTGCGGCCTTGGTCTTTCCGATGAGGAACTGCGTGGGATCGGCGCAAAGACCGGCGCGGACGTGCCGAGCCTCCTCTGCGGCCGCCCCTGTATCGGGGAAGGCATCGGGGATGTGCTTTCGCCGCTTGCGCATTTCCCGAAGCTGCCGATGGCCTTCTGGAAACCTGCCGAAAGCTATTCGACGCCGGAAATGTACCGCAGATTCGATCAGCTCCCGGAAAAAGACAGGCCGGATCCGTACATGGAGGAAGAGAAAGAGCGGACGCTTCTTTCCGGTCTTGTATCGGGCAAGGTATCCGACATTGCAGCCGGGCTTTATAATGTATTCGAGTCGGTCGTTCCGGATCCGGACAGGCTTATCAGACGGAAAACGCTCATGCTCGAAGCAGGCTTTTCCGGCGCTCTCATGACCGGTTCCGGGTCGGCGCTTTTCGGGATCGCGGAAAATGAAGCCGCCTTATCCTCCGCCGCCGGGCGCCTTATACGCCTTGCCGGGGGAGACGGGACTGTACTCTGGCCGCAGGAAACATTTGCG
>JAFOIS010000042.1 GCA_017420605.1 Lachnospiraceae bacterium
ACCCGCGGCTTAAGGACGCGCGGCTGTGCGGCACGACGGCGTCCCTTACCGGGCTCGAGACGGCGCGGATCGCGAACGACAAGGCTGCTGTGCGGGACGCGGTCCGGTTCGACCTTATGCTCCACGCGTTCATGTTCACGCTGAGCGGCACGCCGGTCCTCTATTCCGGCGACGAGGTCGCGCAGGAAAACGACAATGCCTACCACGACGATCCGCTCAAGGCGGACGACAGCCGGTATCTGCACCGGGGCAATTTCGACTGGCGAAGGGCCGGCCGGAGGCATATGAAAAATACGGTGCCCGGCCGGATCTTCGGCGGGATCATGAAAATGAAAGAGCTCCGCAAGGAACACCGCGTTTTCGACGCGGACGCGGATATGTGGCTTCTTGAGACGGGCAATATAAAAGTGCTCGGGATCGGCCGGTATTATCAGGGTGAAAAACTCCTTGCCTTCTTCAATTTCTCGGACCGCGAAGAGGTCGCGCGCGTTCCGGATATCGACCGGTATGAGAATCTTATGGACGGCAGTACCGTGGACGGCGCCGCGGTCAGCATCCCGGCCGGCGGGTTCCTCTGGCTCCGCAAAGAGTTCTGAAACCGTTTTGGGAAGGGTGCACAACTTTTTTTGACCCGCAGGGAAATCTATAGTATACTTATCATACTGCCTGAGATTGCGACCTGCGAAGAACAAACCACAGAAGCAGCATAAATACAAATGAGGAGGATATTCATTCATGGCACTCGATTACAGGAAATGCGCGGAAGAGATCGCAGCCAATATCGGCGGCGGCGCGAACGTCATCAGCGCGGCGCACTGCGCGACAAGGCTTCGTCTTGTCATCGCGGATAACGCCAAGCTCAACAAGGAAGCGCTGGAGAACGTCGACGGCGTGAAGGGCATGTTCGAATCCAACGGACAGCTCCAGCTCATCATCGGCACCGGCACCGTCAACAAGGTCTATGATGAATTCCTTTCCGTGACCGGCGCGTCCGCCTCTTCCAAGGACGACGTCAAGGCAGCCGCCGCGGCGAAGATGCCGTGGTGGAAAAAGATCCTGAAGACCCCGGGCGACGTGTTCGTCCCGATCCTGCCCGCGATCGTGGCTTCCGGCCTTATGATGGGTATCGTCGAGGCGATCCCGAAATTCTGGCCCGCCTTCGGTCAGAGCGACTGGTATTCATTCCTTGACCTGGTGGCGAATACCGCGTTTGCGCTTCTGCCGGTCCTCGTCGCCATTTCCGCCGCGCGTGTCTTCGGTGGCAACATTTTCCTCGGCGCGGTCATCGGTCTTATGATGGTTCATCCCGCGCTGATCAACGCCTGGACGGTCGGCAATTACGCCGCGGGCGAGATCCCGACATGGAAGCTGTTCTTCTTCAACGTACAGCAGGTTGGGTATCAGGGACACGTCATACCGGTAATCCTGGCCGTACTGTTGATGTCGGTCATAGAGAAATGGCTGCATAAACACGTACCGGAGATGATTGACCTCTTCGTCACCCCGCTCGTGACGGTCCTGATCACGTCGTTCATCACGTTCACCATCATCGGCCCGGTCTTTTCGGTACTCGAAAACTGGGTACTTGCAGGCGCAAGGTGGCTTGCGAGCTCGCTGATCGGTGCGGTCGTCATGGGAGCCATTTACCCGCTGACGGTCGTCATGGGTCTGCACCATATGTACAATGTCATTGAGGCGGGCATGATTTCCAGCACGGGCCTCAATACCTGGATGCCGATCGCTTCCGCCGCGAACTTCGCGCAGTTCGGCGCCTGCCTTGCGGTCGCGCTGAAGGTCAAAAACCAGAAGACCAAGTCTGTGGCGCTGCCGTCTGCGCTTTCCGCATCCCTCGGCATCACGGAGCCCGCAATCTTCGGTATCAACTTCCGTTTCATGAAACCGTTTGTCTGCGGTATGGCCGGTGGCGCGGTCGGTTCGCTCTTCGGCGCGCTCTTCAAGCTGGGCGCTCCGGTCTACGGTGTTACCGGTATTCCGGCGATCCCGGCGGTTAACAACATTCCGTTGTATCTTGTCGAGCTGATCATCGCAGCCGGCGTCGCAGCGATCCTGACCTTTGTGATCTGGAAGGAAGACGCGCCGAAGGAAGCCCCCAAGGCGGAAGAGGCGGCTCCGGCGGCGATCGAAGTCCCGACGGCGTCGGTCATCCGCTGCGCGAACGGCACGGTCCTGCAGCCGGTCAAGGGCAACGTCATCGCCCGTGAAGACATTCCGGACGGCACCTTCGCTTCGGGCGTTCTCGGCGACGGCGTCGGCATCGAACCGACGGACGAAGTCGTCGTGGCCCCGTTCGACGGCACGGTTTCTTCGGTCGCGGAGAGCCAGCACGCGGTCGGCCTTGAGGCGGGCGGCATGGAGCTTCTCATCCACGTCGGCGTCGATACGGTCAACATGAATGGCGATGGGTTCACCTGCCTCGTTGCGGAAGACGAAGCCGTTAAGGCGGGACAGCCGCTCATCCGCTTCAGCCGCGAAAAGATCAAAGCCGCCGGCTACAGCGATACGGTTGCGGTGCTCCTTACGAATTCCGAGGATCTCGAAGGCGTGGAGTGTGGTCTGGTATAAGCCGAGTATGACAGTCGCCGCGTCTGCATATACTATCTGTTAGTTTTTGAAAAGACTCTTTTAGGATTTGTCTGACGAAATTGTTTAGGAAAACCGAGGTTGCGCACACGAAAAATATGATGCAGCAACCTCGGC
>JAFOIS010000043.1 GCA_017420605.1 Lachnospiraceae bacterium
CCTCTGCGGAGAATCCGTCTATGGACAGATCAGCCGTTCCGTTTCCCCGGCTTTCGATATCGATTGTCATGGCTCTCCTCTTTCCGGCGCGGCGCAGCCTGCGCCGCCTTTTCTTCATATTTCTCGTACGCGTCCACGATCTTCTGCACGAGCGGAGGGCGTACGACGTCGCGGCTCGTCAGTTCCATAAAGCCGATCTCCGGTATTTTCGCGAGCACGCGTTCCGCGATCGCAAGTCCGCTCGTGATCTCCCTCGGCAGATCCTTCTGCGTCCGGTCTCCCGTAACGACGGCTTTCGAGCCGAACCCGATCCGGGTCAGGAACATCTTCATCTGCGACGGCGTCGTGTTCTGCGCTTCGTCGAGAATGATGAACGCGTTATCGAGCGTGCGTCCGCGCATATAGGCAAGCGGCGCCACTTCGATCAGGCCTTTTTCCAGGTTCTTCTGGAAGTTCTCCGCTCCCATGATCTGATAGAGCGCGTCGTAAAGCGGCCGCAGATACGGATCGATCTTGCTCTGCAGATCGCCCGGCAGAAAGCCCAGCTTTTCGCCCGCTTCCAGCGCCGGCCGCGTCAGAATGATCCGCTGCACGTCTTCGTTCTGGAACGCCGCGATCGCCATCGCCATCGCCAGATACGTCTTTCCGGTCCCCGCCGGTCCGATGCCGAACGTGATCATGTGCTCCCGGATCATGTCCACATACTGCTTCTGGCCGACGGTCTTCGGCTTGACCGGCCTTCCGAGGGCGGTGTGGATAATGACGTCGCGGTCCATTTCCACGATCGCCTTCTCCTTATGCGTGTGCAGGAGCGACATCGCGTAATCGACGCTTTCGGGCGTCAGGTGCGTTCCGTTTTCCGAGACCCGGAGGAGGTTTTCGATCAGCCGCTGCGCCGCTCCCGTATTTGCCGCGCTTCCGTAGATCTTGACGCTGTCCCCGCGCGGGACGATCTCTACGTGAAGCGCTTTTTCCATATGACGAAGATTCTCATCGAGTTCCCCGAAAAGATTCCCGGCATGCTCCGCCGGTATCGTCATGGAGATTCCTTCCTTTTCCTGCATAAACCTTTCCTGCGGTATCTGTCCGTTACTCTTTTTTGCCGCTGAGATACTCGTCGATCCCGCGTGCCGCCCTTCGGCCCGCGCCCATGGCGAGGATGACCGTCGCTGCGCCGCTCACCGCGTCGCCGCCGGCAAATACGCCGGGTCTTGAAGTCCTGCCCGCGTCGTCCGCGATGATGCAGGAGCGCCGCGTCTTCGCAAGGCCCGAAGTATCCGCAAGAAGCGGGTTCGGGGACGTGCCGAGCGCCATCAGGACGCAGTCGCACGGGATCTCATATTCGGTGCCCGGGATCTCTACGGGGCTCCGTCTTCCGGAAGCATCGGGCTCGCCGAGCTCCATCTTGATGCAGCGGATGCCGCACACCCAGTCCTTCTCATCCGCCAGGATCTCCACCGGATTCGTCAGGAAGTGGAAAATGATGCCCTCCTCCTTCGCGTGGTGGACCTCCTCCGCGCGGGCCGGAAGCTCCGCCTCGGACCGGCGGTATACCAGGTGCGTCTCCGCGCCGAGCCGGAGCGCCGTACGCGCCGCGTCCATGGCGACGTTCCCGCCGCCGACGACGATGGCACGCTTCGCCCGGTAGATCGGCGTATCGTATTCTTCCTTCCAGGCGTGCATCAGGTTGTTCCGGGTCAGGAACTCATTTGCCGAGAAGACGCCGCACGCGTTCTCGCCCGGGATGCCCATGAATTTCGGCAGGCCTGCGCCGGTCGAGACAAAGACCGCCTCAAAGCCCTTTTCAAAAAGTTCGTCGATGCCCGTACCCCTGCCGATGACCGTATCCGTTTCGATATGCACGCCGAGCGACTTGAGGTTTTCGATCTCCGGCGATACGACGGCATCCTTCGGCAGACGGAATTCCGGAATGCCGTAGATCAGCACGCCGCCCGCTTTATGGAGCGCTTCAAAGACCGTCACGTCGTAACCGGCCTTCGCAAGGTCGCCGGCACAGCTCAGTCCCGCCGGCCCGGCGCCGATCACGGCGACCCGCCGTCCGTTAGCCGGTTTGTCGGTATGCGGACGGATCCCCGCTTCTTTTGCGTGATCCGCCGCGAAGCGTTCGAGTTTTCCGATCGCGACGGGATCGCCCTTCATGCCGCGGACGCATTTTCCTTCGCACTGCGACTCCTGCGGGCATACGCGTCCGCAGACGGCCGGCAGCGTGCTCGCTTCGGAAATGACGCCGTAGGCCTCGTCAAAACTGCCTTCCCGGATCTTCGCGATGAACCGCGGGATATCGATCGAAACGGGGCAGCCCTTCACACACTGCGGATTCCTGCACTGCAGGCATCTTGCCGCTTCCGCGGCCGCTTCTTCCGCATTGTAGCCGAGGCACACCTCTTCGAAATTCGTCGCCCTTACCTTCGGATCCTGTTCCCTGACAGGTATTCTCTCCATACCGTTCATCGTCCCGTTCCTCCGTCTTCGCACTGGCCGCAGCCGCCGTGGTGGGTATTTCCTTCCCGGTACCGCAATATCGCGCGTCCTTCTTCGGTGCGGTACATGCGCGAGCGCTGCATCGCCTCGTCAAAATCAAGCTCATCTCCCGGGAATTCAGGGCCGTCCACACAGGCGAATTTCGTTTTTCCGCCCACCGTCACACGGCAGGCGCCGCACATTCCCGTGCCGTCGACCATGATCGGGTTCATGGAAACGACGGACGGTATGCCGAGTTTCTTCGCCGTGAGCGCTGCGAATTTCATCATGATCATGGGTCCGATCGCGATGACGCGGTCATAATGCATGCCGCGGTTCGTCACCAGTTCCTCCATCATGGCCGTCACCATGCCGTGAAAGCCGTAGGAACCGTCGTCCGTCGTCACATAGACGTTCGCGTATTCGGACATCTCCTTCTCAAAAAGGACCAGTTCCTTCGTCTTCGCGCCGTTGACGACGTCCGCCCGAAGGCCGCGCTGCGCCAGATATTTTACCTGCGGATAGATCGGCGCGGCTCCGACGCCGCCGGCAACGAAAAGGAAATGCTTGTCCTTAAGCTCTTCATCCGTCATTTCACACAGGTCCGAGGGCCGGCCCAGCGGTCCGACGACGTCGGCAAAGGAATCGCCCGCCCCGTAGGTGGCCATTTTCATCGTCGTGACGCCGATCGGCTGGAAGACGATGGTGATCGTTCCCTTTTCCGCGTCGTAATCGCAGATCGTAAGCGGGATGCGTTCGCCCTTCTCATCCGCGCGGACGATCAGGAACTGTCCGGGCAGGCAGTGGCGGGCGATCTCCGGCGCCCGGACGACCATCAGATAATTATTCTGATTCAGTTGTTTTGCTTCTTCGATCAAGTACATTGGTTTCTCCTTCATTCCGCGTTTCTGAGCGCTTCGAATTCCGGAAGCGTCATCAGGATACGGCGTGGTTTCGTTCCTTCTTCTTCGGCGACGACGCCTGCTTCGCAAAGCTGATCCATGATGCGCGCCGCTCTGTTGAACCCGATCTTGTACATGCGCTGCAGCATGCCGATCGAGGCTTTTTCCTTTTCAATGATAAACCGTCCGGCCTCCCAGAAATATTCGTCGCGGTCGTCCTCCGGGGCGCTCTGCACCTGCAGGGAGCCGCCGTCCGGCGCGCTGTTTTCGATATCGCGCGCGATCTCGTCGGAATACTCCGTCTCCCCGTTCTCGTGCGCGAGGAAATCGACGACACGCTGTACGTCCTCATCGGACACGAAGGTGCCCTGGACGCGGACCGGCTTCGGATAGCCCTGCGGGTAAAACAGCATATCGCCCTTGCCGAGCAGTCTTTCAGCACCGTTCATATCGAGGATCGTCCGGCTGTCGACGCCGGACGTGACGGCAAATGCGATGCGGGACGGCATATTCGCCTTGATAAGGCCGGTGATAACGTTGACGGAAGGGCGCTGCGTCGCGACGACAAGATGCATGCCGCAGGCCCGCGCAAGCTGCGCGATGCGGCAGATCGACTGTTCGACTTCGCCGGGCGCGACCATCATGAGGTCGGCAAGCTCGTCCACGATGATCAGGATCTGCGGAAGCTCCCGGAGCGTCAGCTTATCCTCATCCGGCACGTCCGGATCGGCAAGCATTTCCCGGACCTTCGCGTTATATCCGGCCAGATCGCGCACGCCGCCCATTTTCGCGAACTTCTCATAGCGCTTCGTCATTTCCCCGACGGCCCAGTTGAGGGCGCCGGCGGCTTTCTTCGGGTCGGTCACGACGGGCAGAAGAAGGTGCGGGATCCCGTTGTAAACGGAAAGCTCGATCACCTTCGGATCGATCATGATCATCCTGACTTCTTCGGGCTTGGCTTTATATAGCACGCCCATGATGAGCGTATTGATGCATACCGATTTGCCGGATCCCGTCGCGCCCGCTATAAGGACGTGCGGCATCTTCGCGATGTTCGCGATGACGGGCTTTCCGCCTATATCGCGCCCGAGCGCGAAGGAGAGCTTTGATTTCGCTTCTTTGTATTCTTTCGTCTCCAGCATTTCCCGGAGCGGGACGATGCTGTTCTCGCGGTTCGGCACTTCGATACCGACCGCGGACTTGCCGGGGATCGGGGCTTCGATCCGGATATCCGCCGCGGCAAGCGACAGCTTGATATCGTCTGTAAGCGCGACGATACGGCTCACCTTGACGCCGTGTTCCGGCAGCAGTTCATAGCGCGTCACGGCCGGACCGCGGCTTACGTTGGTCACGCGGACGTTGACGCCGAAATCCCGCAGCGTCTGCTCGAGTTTTTCGGCCATCTCGCGGATATGTTCTTCCGAGTCGCCCTTCTCCGATTTCATATCGGTGAGGAGGTCGGTCGTCGGGAAACGGTAGGATGCGGCCGGCGCCGTATCTTCCGCGCTCATCTCCGCCGAAAGATCCGCCGAAAGATCCGCCGGCGCGGTGTCCTCTTCCGCAGCCGCTTTTGCGGTGCTCTTCTTTGCGGAAGAGCCGTCCGCCATTTCGTCGCTCTTGACTGCGCGTGTCCTTTTCCTGCGCGGCGCCTCAAGCGAGGGCTTCTCTTCCGCGCCGAAAAGATCGTCCCGTCCGAAGCCGAGGCTCGGCCAGTCTTCGACTGCCGCCGGCGCCTCCGCCGTATGCACCGGCTCAAACGGAATATCGTCGATCGTATAGGAGGTACGCGCTTCCGGAACGGCTTGCGCAGATGCTTTCTTTTCCGCCGCGGCCGTATTGGAAACAGGCCTTACGGGGCGGCTGTCGTCTCCCTTCAGCGCAAAGCTGACGGGAGGATGCGGCGACGGTACTTCGTTATGCGTCTTTTCGCGTTCGACGATCTCCGAAAGCTTTCTCGCTCTCTCGGCTCTTGCTTCCTCCGCTTCCTGTTTTCTGCGTTCCCGCACAGCCTGCCTTCGCGCGCGCGCCGAACGCATCGCCTTCCGGCTTCTGCGGCGCAGGATCGTCATGATCGGTTTCTGTGTCGCGAGGATCGCGCAGATCACGATCGCGCAGATCACGAGCACGTATCCGCCGACGATCCCGAACGGCCACGCAAAAAGCGTGACGATCAGGCCGCCGAAGAGCCCGCCCGCGATATATCCGTCCGCAGCGGCCGTATAATAGGCTTTAACGGGCGTTCCCGGCGTATAGCCGTCGAGAAGCAGCTGCATGAAAGCGCACAGGAAAAGGAACAGGAAAATGAAACCGGCGATCTCCGAACGGATATGCCCGTTATCGCGGTTTGCGAGATAGAAGCTGAAGCCGAAGAAAAGTATGAGCGGCAGAGGATAGCTCATAACGCCGAAGAGCCCCTTGAAGAAGCCGGCTACCGCCTTCCCCCATCCGCCCGCGAGGCCGACGTTCCCGAGAAAGAGAAGCACCGAGACGGCAAGAACAAGACAGAACAGGATGTCACGGACGACCTCGCCCGCAAGATGCCTTTCCTTCTTCTGCGCCAGTTCCCTTCTGCCCGAACGGCTATTCGTATTTCTCTCTTCCGCTGCGGACCGGGTCTTTTTCTGTGAACTTTTTCTGCGTTTTGTCTGCGCCAAAGCTCTACCTCTTATGATCGTTTATATTTTTATCAGACCGGCCGCTATGCGATATGGCCGATCACCGCCAGAATGCCCGCCAGGGCATTGAGGCCGGCGAACGCGCCGAGGGAGGCCCGGCGCAGGAGTTTTCTCTCAAACCGGAACACGGTCCAGAGGACCGCGAATGCCGCAAGAACGCCGGCGATGGACGGCAGGATCTCTGCCGATGCAGGGGCAGCGCTCCGCAGGGACTGCACTGCCGCGCCGAGCGACAGCGGGATAAGAAGCAGCATCGCGAACCGCACCGCGCTTTTTCTTTTCAGGCCGCACAGCTCCGCGGAAGCGACTGTGACCGAAAGGCAGGAAAAGCCCGGCAGAACGCACATCCCGGCCAGCAGGCCGACCGGAAGCGCAAGAAGGAGCGGTATCTCGCGCGGCCTTGTGCTCCTTGCCGGCGACAGCGCCGCCACCAGAAGCAGGATCGCGCTGATAAAGCACCCCATCGCGCTGACAAGGGGCGATTCGGCGAATCCGGCCGCGACAGGATACAGGAAATATCCGGTAAGCCCCGCCGGTATCATCGTAAGAAGCAGCAGGGCCGAAAACTTCCGCATATTCGTCTGCATCAGCGGGAAATATTCGTATTCCCCCGCCTTGCGGGAGTTCCTGAGGAAGATCAGCGTATTCTCCATGATCTCCTCAAGGAGAAAGAACCATTCCCGGAAGACGCCCGCCAGCTCTTTGCGAAGAAGCAGGATGAGCGCGAGCGCGGTCCCGGCATGCAGCAGCGCGCTTTCCGCAAGAAGACCTCCCTCCGCCGGCCAGACCGACCGGAAGAAGGAAAGTATGCCGCCGCTCGCAACCGGCAGAAGCTCCGTTGCGCCCTGCAGGATCCCCGCCAGAATATGGCGCAGATAGATCATCTGTCAAACTCCTCCGGTCAGCCTTCGTCCCAGTTGTGATACACGTACTGCACGTCGTCGCTGTCGTCAAGCAGGTCGAGGATCCGGTTGAGCTGGCCGACGAGCTTATCGTCCGTGACGGAAACATAATTCTGCGGGATCATCGTGATCTCCGCTTCCGCGATCGGGATCTTCTTCTCTTCAAGCGCGGAACGGACGTCTTCAAAACTTTCGGGATCCGTCAGAATCTCATAGCTGTCGTCGTTTTCCTCGAAATCGGCGGCACCCGCGTCCAGAGCCTCCATCATGAGGTCGTCCGCGTCCATTTCGCACTCTTCCTTATCGACGAGGATCTGTCCCTTTTCGTCGAACATGAAGGAAACGCAGCCGGGCGTGCCGATATTGCCGCCGCCTTTCGTGAACGCCGAGCGGACGTCCGCCGCAGTGCGGTTCTTATTGTCGGTCAGGGTCTTGACGATGATCGCCGTGCCGCCCGGGCCGTAGCCTTCGTAGGTGATATACTCGTAATTCGCGCCGCCGTTTTCGCCGGCCGCCTTCTTGATGCCGCGGTCGATCGTATCGTTCGGCATGTTGGCCGCCTTCGCCTTCGCGATGACGGTGGCAAGCTTGAAGTTATTCGACGGATCCGGGCCGCCTTCCTTCACCGCGACTGCGATCTCGCGGCCGATGATCGTGAAGATCTTGCCCTTCTTCGCGTCGTTGCGCTCTTTTTTGTGCTTGATGTTCGCAAATTTGGAATGTCCAGACATAATCGCTCCTTATCCGGGTATTCGGTCTACCCTAACCTTTTTGATCACATTATTTTCGATCGCGAGGATCCTGTATACAAAGCGCCCGTCACGTACCGTCTTGTCGTTCTTCGTCGGCACCCGGTCCAGGATCTGCGTCAGATATCCGTTCAGTGTCTCATACTCCCCTTCCGGGAATTCATAGCCGAGCTCCCGTCCGGCCTCCTCGAGCGGCGTCAGCCCGTCCATCACAAGGGAATTGTCGAGCCTCCGCTGGATGAAGTTCTCGTCGGCGTCGTGCTCGTCGAGGATGCTGCCTACGATCTCCTCGAGGATGTCCTCCATCGTCACGATCCCGGACGTCTGCCCGTATTCGTCGATCACGACCGCCATATGTTCCTTCATGCGACGCATATAACGGAAGATCTCGTTGATCTGACGGGTCTCCTGGATGAACGCCGCTTCCCGAAGAAGCGTTCCGATCTCCCCGACCGGACGGTCCTTATCCTCCGGATGATCCATCAGATACTTCACGGCGTCCTTGAAATGCACGATCCCGAGAATGTCGTCCAGATCCTCGCCGATCAGCGGATACCGCGAATAGGATTCCGAAAGCATGAACTGCACCGCTTCCCGGAGGGGCGTTTCCGCGTCGATCGCGGAAATGTTCTTGCGGTGCGTCATCACCTCCCGGGCGTCCGTATCGGAGAACTCGAGGATGTTCTGCATCATGTCCGCCTCTTCCTTTTCGAGAACGCCGCTTTCATGCGCCTCGTCCAGGATCGAACGGATCTCCTCCTCCATTTCCCCGTCGTCGCCTCTTCCGCGCCCGAAAAGACGCCGCAGCGTACTTCGCGGGGATGACCGGCCGCTTTGTGTATCTGTTTCCATCATGCTCCTTCTCCGTATACGCGCGGCACCCTCGAAGTGATGCAGCAAACCAGCTCGTAATTAAAGCGTCCCGAAAGCCTTCCGATCTCCTCGGCCGTGATCTCCTCGCCGTCCATTCTTCCGAGCAGGACAACGGGGTCCCCGCAGGAGACTTCCGGAATGTCCGTAACGTCGGCCATAAACTGATCCATGCAGATACGGCCGAGTATCTTCGCCCGTTTTCCGCGGATAAGGACTTCTCCTTTCCCGGAGAGCATCCGCGGGAAGCCGTCCGCGTAGCCGACGGGGACCGTCGCGATCCTTGTCTTCCGGGTCAGCGTCACCGTCCCGCCGTAGCCGATCTCTTCTCCCGCGTCGATCTCCGCCAGATGGATCACATGGCTGATCAGCGTCATGGCCGGCCGGAAGCACACGCCGTTTTCTTCCATAAGCGCGGTCATCTCGTCCGAGGGCGTAAGGCCGTACATGGTGATGCCGCAGCGCACGGCATCCAGGTGCGCCTCCGGGAAATGCAGCACGGAAGCGCTGTTCGCCGTATGGCAGAGCCGGAATGCGATCCCGCGTTCCGTAAGCATCTGCCGGAACGCAAGGTATCTTTTCAGCTGCGATAAGGCGGCCGCAAGATCTTCCTCATCCGCTCTCGCGTAATGCGTAAAGAGCCCTTCGGCGATAAGATACGGGTCTTCGAAGAGCGCTTTGACCGCGTCTGCGGATCCCTCATCCGGGGAAAAGCCGATCCGGTGCATGCCCGTATCGACGGCAACGTGGATATTGGCCGGGATGCGGAGTTCTTTTGCCCTTTCCGCGACCATGCGTCCCTGTAACGCATCCGATACGCAGAAGCGGATCCCCCGCGCAAGCATCCCGTCTATGCTTCCTTCGAACACGCCCCCGAGAAGGAGGATCGGTTTGCGGACGCCGCTGTCAAAAAGGGTGAACGCCTCTTCCGCGGTCGCGACCGCAAATCCCCACACATAGGCGAGGGGCTCCAGGCGGTGCGCGATCGGGACCGCGCCGTGACCGTAGCCGTCCGCCTTGATCACCGGGATGCACTTCGTCCCTTCCGGGACAAGGGAATGCATCACCGCAAGATTGCTCTGGATCGCATCGAGGCTTACTTTCGCCGCGACCCGCTTCGTATCAATTTCCATATTCCCACGCACGAAGCGTCTCTTCCATCCCTTCCAGTATATCGCCGGCCTTCATATAGCAGGCGCCGTGTTTTCCGGCGGCCCGGCGTCCGCTCTCCTGATGGAGGTGGCACGCGGCGGCAGCCGCCAGTTCCTTCCGTTCCGCTCTTGCAAGAAGACCCGCCGTGATGCCGGCAAGCACGTCCCCGCTGCCCGCGGTCGCCATCCCGGAATTGCCGCCCGGGCACAGAAAGACCTTTCCGTCTTCTCCGGCGATCACACACGAAGCGTCCTTGAGGACGACCGTAACGCCGAGATCGTCCGCAAGCTCCTTTGCGGCGGAGATCCGGTCGAGCGCGATCCGTTCCGCCGGCAGGCCGCAGAGCCTTGCCATCTCGCCCATATGCGGCGTGATCACACACTGCTCCGTGCCGCGCAGAAGCTCCTTCCGGCCCGCGAGGATATTCAGGGCGTCCGCGTCGAGGACGAGCGGGATCTCCGCATCCGAAAGCAGTCTCTCCACGATCCTTAGCGCCGTATCGTCTGTCCCGATCGCCGGTCCGCATACGACGGCGTCCGCCCATGCAAGGCCGGTCTCGAGCTTTTCGAGCGCTTCCTCCGTATCCGCATAGCAAAGCAGCATGGCTTCCGGCAGCATCTGCTGCAGGATGGTACGGTTGTCCTCTTCGGTAAGGATCATGACCATGCCGCAGCCGCTCCGGACCGCCGCCGCAGCGCACAGATACGCCGCCCCGCACCGGTCTTTGCGTCCGGCGATCACGAGGACTTTGCCGAACGTGCCTTTATGCCCGTAAGACGGCCGTCTGCCGGTAAGTTCTGCGGCATCCCGGTCCTCCACGACCGCAGCCGCGCCCTCCGGGGCCCCGTCCAGGATACCGATCTTCGCGATGACGGTCTTTCCCGCATACGCGGCACCGGGATAAAGCAGCAGTCCGGGTTTCTCAAACTGCATCGTGACCGTTACGTCCGCTTTCACCGCGTCGCCGAGCACCGCGCCCGTATCGGCGGCGATACCGGAAGGGATATCCGCCGCGATGACAAAAGCCTTCGCCGCATTGATCTTCCGGATGATCTCGAGGACATAGCCCGTTACGGGGCGCGTAAGGCCGATCCCGAAGACCGCGTCCACGATCACGTCCGCCGCATCGATCGCGTCTTCCCCTTCAAACGGGACGTCGAGCGCCTCCGCGGTCCGCACCTGCCGGTCGTTCTCCTCGGAAAGATGCTCTCTTCCCATGAGAAGAAAGATCCGGGCGTCGATGCCTCTCTCGCGGAGGATCCTCGCGCAGGCAACGCCGTCCCCGCCGTTGTTCCCGCTGCCGCATACGCATAAGACCAGCGGACTTTTCGCGGCGGCGCTGCCAGCCAGACGGCGCTCCGCTTCATCGGCGATCGTAAGCGCGGCGCGCTCCATGAGGACCGCGGACGGAATGCCCGCCTCCTCGATCGTACGCCGGTCCTGTCCTCGCATCTGTGCGGCTGTCAGTACGGATCTCACGCTTTGGTTCCTTCGATTGCAATACAGTTTCTTTCCTGTTACAATAGGATACCGGGACCGTCGTGCCCGTTTATGCGCATAACGATCCACAATATCATCTTTTTATTATATGCAAACCGAAAAACCTTGTCAATTTGTTCGGTGGAAGATATGCTCCTGGATGTGCAGCGCATCACAAAAAGCTATGACGGGGAGACGATCCTTCAGGATGTCTCCTTTCATCTTGAAGAGCGGGAAAAGGCGGCGATCGTCGGCATCAACGGCGCCGGCAAGACCACGCTTCTCCGTATCATTGTCGGTGAAGAGACCGCCGACGACGGCATCTGCGTCTTCTCCCGCGACTGTGTGACGGGATACCTTGCCCAGCATCAGGATTACCGGGGCGAGGGAACGATCTACCGGGCTGTTTACGAAGTGAACGGGACCCTGCTTGCGCTCGAAGACGAAATGCGCGCCGCCGAACAGGACATGAAGCACCTTGCGGGAGAGGCGCTTACACGGCGCATGAACGAATACGCGCGTCTTTCGGAAGAGTTTGAACGCCGGAACGGTTATGCCTACCGGAGCGAAGTGACCGGCGTCCTCAAAGGCCTCGGCTTTACCGAGGACAGTTTTGAAAATGAAGCCTCTACTCTCTCCGGCGGTCAGAAGACGCGGCTTTCGCTCGCGCGCATCCTGCTTTCCGCGCCTTCTCTCCTCATTCTGGACGAGCCGACGAACCATCTCGACATGCCGTCCGTCGCCTGGCTCGAGAACTACCTTGCCGCCTACCGCGGCGCCGTGCTCGTCGTCAGCCACGACCGGTATTTCATGAACCGGTTCGTCGGAAAAGTCATCGAGATCGAGAACACGAAGGCGCAGGTCTTCCGCGGCACCTACGACGACTACCGGATCAAGAAGGACGCTCTGCGCCACGCGCAGCTTTCCGCCTATATGGCCGCGCAGCGTAAGATCGCCCACGAAGAGGCCGTCATAGAAAAGCTCAAATCCTTCAACCGCGAAAAGTCGATCCGGCGCGCGGAGAGCCGCGAGAAAATGCTCGCGAAGATCGACCGTCCGGACCGTCCTGTCGATATCGACGCGGATATGAAGCTGTCGCTCACCCCTTCGAAGGAAAGCGGCGGCGACGTGCTTACGCTTGAGGATCTCTCCAAATCCTACGACGGCGTCACCCTCTTTTCCGGTCTCGACCTCCTTATCCGCCGCGGCGAGAGAATCGCGATCGTCGGCGCGAACGGCACCGGGAAATCGACGCTGCTCAAAATCATCAACGGACTCGTGATGCAGGATACGGGGACGGTCACGCTCGGCACGAACGTCGAGATCGGTTACTACGATCAGGAAAACCAGCTGCTCCATATGGACAAGACCCTCTTCGAAGAGATCTCCGACGAGTGGCCGGACATGAACAATACCCGGATCCGCAGCGTCCTTGCCGCTTTTCTCTTTACGGGCGACGACGTCTTCAAGCTGGTCTCTTCGCTTTCGGGCGGGGAACGCTCGCGGCTTTCGCTTGCCCGGCTGATGCTGTCGAACGCGAATTTCCTCATTCTGGACGAGCCCACGAACCATCTGGACATCCAGTCAAGAAGCATCCTTGAGGACGCCCTCCGCAGCTATACCGGCACCGTGCTCACCGTATCGCACGACCGGTACTTCATCAACCGGATCGCAACGCGTATCCTGGAACTGGACGGCGCCCGCTTTACGTCGTATATCGGGGATTACGACTACTACGTCGAAAAGAAGGCGCAGCTGCGCCAGATAAACGAGGCGGAATCCGCAAAGCCGGAATCCGTTTCAGAGGAAAAGCTCCGCTGGCAGGCAAAGAAAGCCGAAGAGGCAAAAAGGCGGAAGAAGGAAAACGACATCCGCCGCATCGAGGAAGAGATCGACCGCCTGGAGACGCGCGATAAGACGATCGACGAAATGCTCGCCGATCCCGCGATCGGCAGCGATCCCGGAAAATGCGCATCGCTTGCGGACGAAAAAGAGACCATCGCCTCTAAGCTTGCGGAACTGATGGAAAAATGGGAAGCGCTCAGCGAAAGCTGAGCGCTCTATCATTTCTCTGGTCCATATCAGATAAATACGAGATTCTTTCCGCGGTCACCGCTGTGGATGCCGCCGGGATGCGCCGCAAAGCACTCTTCTATGGTCGCACGCTTTACGGTCACGGGCGTCGAACGGATGACATCGATCCGGTCGTCCGACGCGGTCAGGATGGTCGGGTCGGCGCAGCCTTCGATCGTGCAGTCCTCAAAAACGATACGCTCATAATTGCATGCCACAAGAAGCGGCGTATGTTCATGCCCTTTCCGGCAGGAGATCCGTACATTTTTGAAATAAACGCTTACCTTCTCTTTTGCGTCGCCCCAGATCATGCCTGTATCGATAAGTTCCGATACCGTGCAGTTCTCGAGCCGGATGTCGCGGAGCGGCCTGTTGCAGCAGAAACGGTGGCGCGTATCATACTCGATGCGGATGAGTTCATGCTCCTGCGCAAAAGTGCAGTTCCGGATCACGATATTGCCCGGCGTCTTCCGGATATCCGCCCGGTGATCGCAGTAATAGGAATACGGCGCGTGGGATTCATGGCGGTCTCTTTCGGAGGTGAGTTCCCCGAGGAACATCTCCTCATCCGTCATCCAGCGCCGGGAACCGAAGTTCCGCTCATCCGAGACGCAGTTCTCGCACAGGATGTTGTTTCCGCCGAGCCGGAGGGGCATGCAGGCGGTATTCAGAATACTATTCCGCACTACGACGTCGTTGTTGTCGAAACCGGCGATACAGTCGTCCCCGGTGTTGAAGACACAGTCCTCCACAAGAACATTGTCGCAGCTCCGGATGTCGACGCCGTCGAACCCGCCGTAGATGCTGACGCCCCGGACTGTGATATCGCGGCTTTGGAATATCGCATGGCACCAGTTGGAACTGTTGAGGAAGGTATACCCCTCAAGGCGGATATTCCGGCATCGCCAGATGCTCATGCCGTGCGGGCCCCTGTAGTTCTGTTCGCCCTCCGGGTCGTAACAGTTGCATCCGTCAAAGTAAGAGCCCTTCTCCCCGACGACGGCGATGTTCTCGGCATCCATCGCCCGGATCAGCCCGTTGCTCCACCGGCTCGTTGCAATGCTGGACCTGCCGTTTTTAGGCGAATCACCCTCCTCTTCCATGACGACGGGTTCGATCTTATCCTCCCGGTAGGCAAAATACGCCATCCGGTCGCGGCTTC
>JAFOIS010000044.1 GCA_017420605.1 Lachnospiraceae bacterium
GACGTCTCCCGCGGATACGGCCACGCGCGCTATATGGGCCGCGTCGTCGCGGCCGGCGTGCTGCAGGCCTACGACAAGGTGGAGTGGACGGACGTCGACCGGATCGCGTATGCCGTCCGGGAGATCAGGGTCGCTTCGCAGATGCCGTCCGCACAGGACGATATCGGCATTGAAGAAGCCCGCCGGATCGCGGCTCTCCATGCGGAAGGCCGTGATGCGGAGCTTCCTTATGAAGGAATGCTCCTCACCACGATGGTGGCCCAGGCGCAGCGGATCCTCCGGCTCGAACACGGACCGGCGGAATATGCGATGCCGCTCTCCGTCGTAACGGTCGGCCCGGCCGCTTTCGTCGGCATTCCGGAGGAGCCTTTCACCGGCGTCGGGCTCGGCCTCAAGGAGGCGCCGGGCTGGAAAATGATCCTTCCCACGATCAACACGAACGCGAAGGAAGGCTATTTCGCAATGATGGATTCCTATGACGAGGGCGGCTACGAGGCCCGCAGTTCGAATTACCGCGCCGGGGTGGGAGAGACCCTCATCGCGGAAGGGCGGAAGATGCTGGCTGCGCTTCTTACGGAGGATGCCTGACCCGCAGACCTGCGCGCCCTGCCGCGCAGCCAGCGTTACAATTCGGATCATACCGGCCCCCTGCGGGGCCGGCTTTCTTTCTCTGATAGCATAAAGCGCCGGGCTGTGGTAAAATAATGCAGAACATAATTTTTATCAGCAGGAGGAATCCTATGAAAGCACCTTTTTCGGCGTATCTTGACAGCATTACGCCGTATCTTCGCGAGGTGGTCCGGATCCTTTCGGAGAAGTACGACTACGTGAGCGTACTGTCGACCGATTCCACCGGTTTCAGCCTTGCGATCTCGCAGCACAGCAAATCCGTTTCCAACGCCAATATGACGACCGAACGCGGCAATGTGATCCGCGTCGCGAAGGACGGGCGGTACAGCGAATTTGCCTGGAACCTGTTCGAAGCGGAAAAACCGGAGGAGACCGCAAAAAAGATCGAAGAGGCCTTCGACGCGGAGAACCGGATCCTTTCGGCGGCAGGGACGGAAACGTATATAACGGGCATCCTCGAAGACGAGCCGCTGACGCTCTTTGTCGAAAAAGAGGCCGGCATACTTCCGGAGGAGGCCGACATGGAGAGCCTTGTATCCGAATTCGTCCGGCTTTCGGACCGCGGTATGGAGACGGTCCCGGGCGCGATCGAGTGCATGCTTCGGGGCAGCTCGACACACATTTGCAAAATGTTCCTCACGAAGAACCGGTACCTTCGCCAGAGCTACGTCTATACCGAAGCCATTTGCGCCGCGATCGCGCCGACCGAAAAGGGCGAGACGAAGTTCGCCTATGAAGGCGTATCCGGACTTGCCGGCCCGGAGATCATGGACGGACTGGCGGAAAAAATGGACATTCTGCCGCAGAAAATGAAGGATCTTCTCGGCTCGTCCGAGATCGTGCCGGGCGAATATGACGTCATTGCCGACCCGGGCATCGCGGGCCTTATCGCGCACGAAGCCTTCGGCCACGGCGTGGAGATGGATATGTTCGTCAAACGCCGCGCCCTCGGCGCGGAATACATCGGGAAGCGCGTGGGCTCGGATCTCGTGACGATGCACGAGGGCGCGCTCTGCGCGGAAAATGTGACTTCCTACGCGTTCGACGACGAGGGGACGCTTGCGGGCGACGTGATCGAGATCGACCGCGGCATCCTCCGGACCGGCATCTGCGACGCGCTTTCGGCGCTGCGCCTTAATACGCAGCCCACCGGCAACGGCAAACGCGAGAACTTCGCGCACAAGGCGTATACCCGTATGACGAATACGGTCTTTGATTCCGGAACGTCGACGAAAGAGGAGATGATCGCCTCCATCAAGTTCGGTTACCTTCTGGAAGGCACCGAGAGCGGCATGGAGGATCCGAAGCACTGGGGCATCCAGTGCATCGTCTGCCGCGGCTATGAGATCAAAGACGGTGCCCTGACCGGCAGGGTCGTTTCGCCCGTGGTCATGACAGGCTATGTGCCGGACCTTCTGGGTTCCATCTCCATGGCGAGCACTGACCGCAAAATCGACGGCAACGGCGGCTGCGGCAAGGGCCATAAGGAATGGGTGAAGGTCGCGGACGGCGGTCCGTATCTGAAGATGAAAGCGAGGCTCGGATAATGCAAAGCACGATCAAAAATAAACTGAAAATGCTTCCCGTCGACGCCTGGGAACTTACCGCCGTCGCGGAAAAGAGATGGGAATTTTATTTTATCGGTCACAGGCTCGATCAGAACCGCGTCGTTGAAACGACGGGCTATGAGGCAAAGGTCTACCGGAATCTCGAAGACGGGAGCCTGGGCGAAGCGCAGGGCCTCATCCCGCCGACGGCTTCGGAAAAGGAGATCGATAAGATCCTGGAAGGGCTTCTCTATCAGGCGACGCTTGTCAAGAACCCGCCGTATCCGCTGAGCAGCGAGCCCGTCGTATCGCCGGAGGAAAAGGAGATCGATATCGCGGGCATCGCGGAGGATTTTATCCGCGCAATGCAGGAAATGCCGGAAACGGAGACGGAAGATATCAATTCCTACGAGATCTTCGCCGGAGAGAAGAAGAGACATTATGTAAACTCTAACGGCGTGGAATACACGGTCTGCTTTCCGGATTCGATGATCGAGGTCGTGGTCAACGCGAGGAAGGACGGGCATGAGATCGAACTGTACCGGATGTTCACGTCCGGTACCTGTGATAAAGAATACCTGAAAGAGGAAATCGGCCGGGCGCTGCAGTTCGGCCGGGACAGGCTCATTGCGCAGCCGACGCCGTGCCTTGGAACTTCGGACGTGATCCTTTCGACGATCGATGCGCAGCATGTATATGAATATTTCGCCGCGCATACCTCTGCCGGCATGA
>JAFOIS010000045.1 GCA_017420605.1 Lachnospiraceae bacterium
CGTTTTGCAAAGCGCCAGCCCGAGGCCTGCGCTTCCCTCCCGGCGGGAGCGCGCTTTGTCAGCCCGGAAGAAAGGTTCTGTGATATGGGCAAGCGTTTCCTCCGTCATGCCGCATCCTTCGTCCCTGACCGTGAGGATCACACATTTTTCTTCCATTTTCTGACGGACTGTTATCGTGCCGCCTTCCGGCATGGCCTTTCTCGCATTGTCGATGAGATTGATAAGAAGCGTCCGTATAAGATCCGGCTCGAGATTCGCGCTGCCGTCCTGCGTATCTGTCACGAGAACACACCCCGTCTTTGCGAGCTGCGGCATAAGATGCGCCGTTATATCGCGGATAAGGACTGCCGGCACGACCGGCCGGCGCTCTATCGTCACGCTTCCCGCCACAAACAGATCCAGTAACCGGAGGGAAAGGGTTTCGAGCCGTTTTCCCTCGGAATAGATATATGACAGCGCATCCTCCGCCTCTTCCGGCGTCACCTTCTGGCTGCGCAGAAGATCTGCATAGCCAATGATCGACGTCATGGGCGTCTTCAGTTCATGCGTAAACGCGCTCATGAACCGTTCCCGTTTTTCCGCCTCTTCCCGGAGCGCAGTCATATTCTCGTCCACCTGCTGCGCCATCCTGTCAAAATCGCGTGACAGCGCGCCGATCTCATCATCGGAACGGATGTCGCTGCGATATCGCAGATTTCCGGATGCGATCTCCCGTGCCGCCTTTGACAGAGAACGGAGCGAGCGGGTCATGACCGTCGCGGCAAGAAAGGAAAAGGAGGCCGCCAGGAGGATATAAGCACAGTACACGATCCGGAAAATGCGCATCTGCACATCCCGGTCAGCATAAAGCCCGGAGATGTCCTTTGCGAAGATGAGGCTGTACCTTGCATCTTTTTCCGCAAGACACGCGCTGATCCAAAGATGCGGGCTGCCGGCAGAGGTACCGGCCATGCGGATCGTGATCCCGTCCTCACGCAGTGTCCCGGTCTCCGTCCAGTCCTCCGGCATACCCTCCGCAAAAAGGACCGTATCTCCGCCGTCCCCTGCTGCCGAAACCTCGCAGAAGCAGACACCGTCAAACAGGGTATTACGGAAGACCTCCTCAGCAAGCTCCGCCAGCTGCACCCCGGTGTCACCGGACTCCAGTGTCTTCCATTCCCTTGCAGTCTGCGCAAGGATCCGCCGCATTTCATTCTCCGCCAGTTCCTCTTCGCGGCGCAGAGCTGTCCGGAACGACGCGCCGATCAGCACCGTTCCGCCGACGGAAAACAGCAGGACCGCCATGAGCAGCATCACGATGGTGACCCGGAAACGGAAACTCATTTCCCTGCCTCCAGACGGTAGCCGACCTTGCTGACGGCGACCAGTTCTTTTTCAAGACCGGTTTTTCTGCGGAGTCGTTGCACATGCAGATCTACTGTCTTCGATTCCCAGTTCATTTCTCCGCCCCAGACCTTCTCATAGATCGTTTCCCGGTAAAGCGCCGTATTCGGCGTACGGCAGAAAAGGAGCAGAAGGTCGAATTCCTTCGGGGTCAGCGGGATCTCCTCGCCGTTCCGCTCGGCACGCATGGAGACAGCGTCCACGGTGAGGCCGCCGATATGGAATACTTCTTCGGTCTTATGAAAACGCCGGAGCACCACTTCGACCCTGGCCAGAAGTTCCGCGACCGCAAACGGTTTGACGATGTAGTCCTCCGCACCCATCCTGAGTCCCCTGACCCGGTCGGATACGGTGTTTTTTGCTGTCAGAAAGATCACCGGGATTCCCGCAGGCCGAATATAGTCCATCAGCTCGAAGCCGTCGATCTCCGGAAGCATGACATCCAGGAGAATCAGATCGTAAGGCGTACTGTCTATCTTTTCAACAGCTTCATTTCCATCATAGGCGTTGTCGCAGAGATAGCCTGCGTTCTTCAGGCTGAGACGGATCAGATTTGCGATCGGCCTTTCGTCTTCAACGATAAGAATGCGCAGCATACTGCCTCCTTTCCTGTCAGATCCGTTTTCAGATACGATATTATAATACATCAAAACGGCATCAGGAAAGCATCCGCACAATGCGCAGGTACGCCGTTGTACGCCGTTCTGTACTTGCGAACGCACCTTTCTTCATATATACTTTTTCTTATGAACGAACAGCCGACTTACATCGTCTTCGACCTGGAATGGAACCAGTGCCCGTACGGCAAGGACCGCGAGAACAGCCGTCTGCCCTTCGAGATCATCGATATCGGCGCCGTCGCGCTGAATGAAAAGAAAGAGATCATCGGGCATTATCATCAGTTCATAAAACCGGTCGTCTATAAAAAACTGCATTTCCGGACCAGGGAAGTCATCGGGATCGACAGAAAAGAACTGGACATGGGCGCGCATTTTCCGCACGCCGTTATTGAGTTTTTCAAATTCTGCGGAGAGGACCCCATTTTCTGTACCTGGGGCGATCAGGACCTTCTGGAGCTCCAGCGGAATCTCCAGTATTACGGTATGCTGTCCCGCCTGCCGGGGCCCCTGCGCTACGCCGACGTGCAGAAGCTTTTCGCGATCACGTTCGAAACGCGCAAGACCCGCCGGTCGCTCGAATACGCGGCGGATTTTCTCGGTTTTCAGAAAGACTCCACCTTCCACCGGGCGTACGACGACGCGCTCTATACCGCCGCCGTCCTCAAGGAGATCCCCGACGAAACGATCCGGAACGAACTCTCCCTCGACAGTTTTCAGAACCCGAAATCAAGAGATGAAGAGATCCTCATCCGGCGGAAGGGCTACGAAAAATTTATTTCCATGGAATACGCTTCCCGCGACGAGGCCCTGCGGGATCCGGTCGCCACACGCCTCCACTGCCCCGTCTGCGGCCGCAACATCAAGCGCATCCTCCGCTGGACGCCGGCCGGCCACCGCAATTACGTCGCCCTCGGCCTGTGCGGCGAGCACGGCTACGCGGACGGCAGGATCCATCTGCGGAAAGCGGACGAAGACCGGCTCTACGTGGAGCGCGTCGTACAGTCCGCAAACGATGAAACGGCGGAAAAGATCCTCGGAAAGTTCAGAAAGCAATAAAAAACGGATGCCGCGGCATCCGTTTTTACTTGTGACATACGCACCGTCACAGCGGCCGGCCGGAAAGCACATAGACCAGCGCCATCTGTACGATCAGGATCGCCGGCAGGCCGTACCGGAAATACCAGTGTTTCGTCTTGTGCCGGAACAGAAACATCCCGAGGATCGCGCCGGCGCTGCCGCCTATCACCGCGATTCCAAGAAGCGTCTTTTCCGGGATCCGCCACTGCCCGCGCTTTGCCTTCTTCTTATCCGCGCCGTACAGAATAAATGCCGTCAGATTGATTAGTGCAAGATAGACAGCGGCGGCCGTGATCCAGACCGTTTTATCCATTTCCTCTTCGCCTCCCGTACGATCGAATTTAGAGTCTTTGAATGGTATTTGACAAAAGAATACTGTACAGTAAATCTGTACGCAAGTACGCCGCGCAAATTTGCCGGACGCCTCCGGCGGCGCGGACTGATCAAAAATACGGGAACCGCCCGGGATGCCGGGACGATCCCGCAGTAAGGAC
>JAFOIS010000046.1 GCA_017420605.1 Lachnospiraceae bacterium
CTTCGACGGACCGCCCACGGCCAACGGCAAGCCGCACATCGGCCACGTCTTAACGCGCGTCATCAAGGACATTATCCCGCGTTACCATACCATGAAGGGGGACCTCGTCCCCCGCAAGGCCGGCTGGGACACGCACGGCCTGCCGGTCGAACTGGAAGTCGAGAAGCTCCTCGGCCTCGACGGCAAGGAGCAGATCGAGGAGTACGGCGTCGAGCCGTTCATTGAAAAATGTAAGGAATCCGTCTGGAAATATGAGACTATGTGGCGGGAGTTCTCGGAGATCGTGGGCTTCTGGGCAGACATGGACAAGCCGTACGTCACCTATCACGACGACTTTATCGAGTCGGAATGGTGGGCGCTGAAGAAGATCTTCGACAGGGGCCTTCTCTATAAGGGCTACAAGGTCGTTCCGTACTGCCCGCGCTGCGGCACCCCGCTGTCCTCCCATGAGGTCGCGCAGGGCTACAAGACCGTAAAGGAACGTTCCGCGATCGTCCGCTTTGCCGTAAAGGGCGAAGAGAAGACCTATTTCCTCGCCTGGACGACGACGCCCTGGACGCTGCCGTCGAACGTCGCGCTCTGCGTCAATCCGGACGAGACCTATGTGAAATTCCACGTCAAAGACGAGGACGTGACCTATATCATGGCGGAGGCGCTCATCGATTCCGTCATCACGTCGCGCCATCCGGAAGCCGATCCGGAGATCCTTGCCACATACAAGGGCAAAGACCTTGAATTCATGGAATATGAACCGCTCTTTGCGTGCACCGCGGCCGCGGCGGCAAAGAAGGGTGGAAAGGCCCATTACGTCGTCTGCGACGGTTACGTCACCATGACCGACGGTACCGGCATCGTCCATATCGCGCCGGCCTTCGGTGAAGACGACGCCCGCGTAGGCCGCAATTACAACATCCCGCTCGTACAGCTCGTCGACGAAAAGGGCGATATGTGCGGCGGCACGCCGTGGGACGGCACCTTCGTGAAGAAGGCGGATCCGCTCATCCTGAAAGACCTTGCGGAAGCGGGGCAGCTCTATGCCGCGCCGAACTTCGAGCACGACTATCCGCACTGCTGGCGCTGCAATACGCCGCTCATCTACTATGCGCGCGAATCCTGGTTCATCCGCATGACCGAGGTCCGCGAGCACCTGATGGCGAACAACGACAAGATCAACTGGATCCCGGAAAGCATCGGCAAGGGCCGCTTCGGCGACTGGCTTGCGAACATCCAGGACTGGGCGCTCTCCCGGAACCGTTACTGGGGCACCCCGCTCCCGGTGTGGGAATGCGAAGACTGCGGTAAGCGCATCGCGATCGGTTCGAAGGCGGAACTGAAGGAAAAGGGTATCGACTGTCCGGAGAATATCGAGCTCCACAAGCCCTACGTCGACAACGTCCGCTGCCGCTGCGCAAAGTGCGGCGGGATCATGAAGCGCGTGCCGTAGGTCATCGACTGCTGGTTAGATTCCGGATCGATGCCGTTCGCGCAGCATCATTATCCGTTTGAAAACGAAGAGGTCTTCAAGGCGCAGTTCCCGGCGGCGTTCATTTCCGAGGCCGTCGACCAGACGCGCGGCTGGTTCTACTCCCTGCACGCGATCTCGACGCTGCTCTTTGACGAGCCGTGCTTTGAGAACTGTCTTGTGCTCGGCCTCGTCCTCGACGAGAACGGCGAGAAGATGAGCAAGTCGAAGGGCAATGCCGTCGATCCGATGGAAGCCCTGAAGAAATACGGCGCCGACGCGATCCGCTGGTACTTCACCGTGAATTCCGCGCCGTGGCTTCCGAGCCGGTTCTCGGGCGACGCGGTCATGGAAGGACAGCGCAAGTTCCTCGGCACGCTGTGGAACACCTACGCGTTCTTTGTGCTGTACGCGAACATCGACGGATTCGACGCAACGAAGTATACGCTCGAATACGACAAGCTGCCGGTCATCGACAGATGGCTTCTTTCGCGCCTGCATTCCGCGATCGCCGAAGTCGACGCGGACTTCGCGGGCTATAAGATCCCGGAGGCGGGCAAGGCGCTCGCCGCGTTCGTCGACGACATGAGCAACTGGTATGTCCGCCGCTGCCGCAGCCGCTACTGGGCGAAGGGCATGGAGCAGGACAAGATCAACGCCTACATGACGCTGTACACCGCGCTGGTCACGGTGTCGAAGCTTGCGGCGCCCGTCATCCCGTTCATGACGGAGGAGATCTACCGGAACCTCGTCTGCAGCATCGACAAGGACGCGCCGGAGAGCGTGCACCTTTGCGATTATCCGGTATCCGATCCGGCCATGATCGACCGGGAACTGGAAGAGAACATGCAGCATGTGCTCGACATCGTGGTGCTCGGCCGCGCCGGCCGCAACGCCGCGAACGTCAAGAACCGCCAGCCGCTTTCCCGCCTCCTTGTGAAGGCGGACTATGCGGTCCCGGATTTCTTCAAGGCGATCATCGCGGACGAGCTCAATGTGAAGGCCGTGGAGGAAGTCGCCGACGCGGACAGCTTCATTTCCTATTCGTTCAAGCCGCAGCTTAGGACCGTCGGCCCGAAGTACGGGAAGATGCTC
>JAFOIS010000047.1 GCA_017420605.1 Lachnospiraceae bacterium
GGCGGTTTTTTAATATCCTTTCACGGAAAAGCCCCGGTCGTGGGGCCAGATCGGGATCTCTTTTATGACGGCGTGTTCGATGTGGATATGCCGCTCGCTTTTCATCTGCAAAAGGAAGCGGCGGAGATTCGCGACCGGCCCCTGGATCTCCATTTCCACACGCCCGTCCGGCAGGTTGTCGACCCAGCCGGTCAGGTACAGGTCCCTTGCGCGGTAATACGCCGTGTAGCGGAAGCCGACGTGCTGGACGCGGCCGGAAAACAGGATGTGCCAGCGGACGTTTGCGGATTCAGACAAGGGCGGCGTCCTCCGTCAGCATGCCGCGCACGACCCCCTGGAAATAGTCGCCGATATGCTTCTTGCCTTCTTCGGGGAGATCCTCGTAAAGAACGGGCTTTCCGAAGTGGACGATGACGTGCGCGGGCTTAAGGCGCGGGAACTGCCGCTCGAAACAGGCGTCGGCATTCGTGATGGCGACCGGGATCACCGGGCAGCCGATCTTCTGCGCCGCCTTGAACGAACCGTTGTGGAACATGAGGAGCGCGGTGTTGTCCGGGTTCTTGTTGCGCGTTCCTTCCGGGAAAATGAAGATCGAGATGCCTTTTTCCATGTATTCGATCGACTTCAGAATCGTCTGCATGCCCTGCTTGTTGTTTTTGCGGTTGAGGAACAGGCAGTGGAGCCGCTTCATAAGGAGCCGGAGGACCGGCACCTTCGCGATGGAATCCTTGGAAATGAATCCCGTAAGGTCGGGCATGTGCGCGTAGGCGGCGACGATGTCGAAGATGCCGCGGTGATTCGCCGTATAGAGGACGGCCTCACCTTTTTTCGGCAGGTTTTCATTGCCGATATAGGTGACGCGCGTCCCGGCGATCCACAGGACGATCCGGAAGCCCGCCTGCACGAAGCGGAGCTGCGAAATATCCGCCGCGCGGCGGTTGATTAGACCCACGATCCACTCGACGCCGAGGAAGGGGATCGATATAAGCAGGTAAAGGATCAGAAGAAGACCGGCGATCAGAAAACGAAGCATAGTAAGCCTCCACAGAATTCCGACGAACAAACGTGACAGGTTGCGCTTTTCGGTGAAAACGGACGCGCAAAATACCACTTATACTCACTATAGCACAGTTATACAACATTTGCACCCGATGCCGGATTGTATTATAATCAATACAAAATACTGTATACAATCCGGGCGCCGGCTTCTTTGGCGCAGGATCCGGTACACTTTTAGGCAGTAACATACCGTTTGGAGGCGGACTGCCATGATGATGGAAGAATTTGAAGTGAACGCAAGCGAGTTCCTGCCGCTTCGGGAAGTGGTGTACATGACGCTCCGGAAGGCGATCCTGACGGAAAAGCTTCGTCCGGGCGAGCGCCTCATGGAAAACACCATTGCGCAGAAGCTCGGCGTCTCCAGAACGCCGGTCCGGGAGGCGATCCGCATGCTGGGAGACGAAGGCCTCGTCGACCTTATCCCGCGGCGGGGCGCGCAGGTGGCGCAGATCTCGCTGCAGGAGCTCAAAGACGTTCTCGAGATCCGCAAAAGCCTCGAGGTCCTTGCGACGGAACGGGCGTGCGAAATCATGGACGAGGAGGAGATGTACGCGCTGCGGCGGGCGGAGGAACGGTTCGATACGGCGGTCCGCGGCGGCGATCCCACCGAGCTTGCCGAAGCCGACGTCGCGTTCCACGACGTCATCTATACGGCGGCCGGCAACCGGCGGCTGCTCAGTATCCTCAGCAATCTCCGGGAACAGATGTACCGGTTCCGGCTCGAGTATCTGAAGCAGCCGGACACACTGGCGAACCTTGTGGAGGAACACAGGGCGATCGTCGGCGCGGTGGAGAAGCGGGACGCGGAAGCGGCAAAGGCGCTCATTATCGCGCATATCGATAACCAGAAGACAGGCATCAGCCGTATGCTGGCCGGAAAGGAAGCATGAATAATGGATACTTTCAAAGTCGGTTTTTCCAGAGTCAACATCGACCCGCCGCTCGGCATCGGCGTGCACGGGTATTATAAGCCGCGGTTCGCGTCCGGTTTTATCGATGACCTGACGGTCTCGACGATCGCGCTCGAGTACGGAGATATGCGGGTCCTCCTTATGAGTATCGATCTGTGCGAGCTGCCGACGTGGCTGTGCGAGAAGTACCGCGCCGCTATTGCGGAAAGAACGGGTGTGATGGCGGAGAACATTTTTCTCTCCTGCACGCACACCCACACCGGCCCCGTCAGTACCCACTGCACTGCCTTCGCCTGCGACGACGGGCCGGTCGATACGTACCGCGCGTTCGTCGGCGTGCGGCTTCAGGACGGCGCGCAGCTGGCGCTGGATACCCTCCTTCCCGCAAAGATGGGCTTTATCGTCGGATGGGCGCCGGAACGCGTCGCCTATATCCGCCGCTATAAAATGAAAGACGGCTCCACCTGGACCTGCCCGCCGATCGGCGATCCGAATATCGACCATCCGATCGGAACGCTTGACCAGCGCGTCAACGTCCTGCGCTTCGACCGCGAGGGCGGCGATACCGTCGTGCTCATGAACTACGGCCTGCATGCCGATACGCTGAACGTCGATCTTATCTCTTCCGACTGGCCGGGATGGATGCAGCGCACGTTCGAGACCGCGGTCCCGGGCACGAAGGTCGCATTCTTCAACGGCTGTGAAGGCGACGTCGGCTCGACGCACGTCTTCCCGGAAGGCGGCGACATGAACGACACGCTCATTTCCTTTGACAATGAAATGAAGAGCCCGGGCATGGCGCGGTTCGTCGGCCGCGCGCTGGCCGGCACGATCCTGCAGGTCTACGACAAGGTCGAATACGTCGACGTCGACGGCCTTGCCGTCCTGTGGAAGAACGTCCGCGTCGCGGCCAACGTGCCGGATCCGGCGGATCTGCCGTTGGCGCACGAGTATAAGCGGCTGCACGAGGAATGCGGCGACGAGGGCATCCCGTATTCGGCCATGGAACTCACCACGGTCGTCGCGGAAGCGCTCCGGATGTGCGATCTCGAGAACGGGCCGGATCACTTCGACCTCGGGCTTTGCGGCCTTGCCATCGGCCCGGTGGCGCTCGTCGGTATTCCGGGCGAGCCGTTTACCGCGATCGGCGTCGGCATCAAGGAAGCGGAAGGCTGGAAATGCATCCTGCCGTTGTGTCTCACCAACGGCTGCGAAGGATATTTCCCGATGAAGGACGCCTTCGATGAGGGCGGCTACGAGGCGAGAAGCTCCGTCTTTAAGGGCGGCGTCGGCGAAGCCATCATCGACGGCGGCATATCGCTCCTTAACGAACTGCGGGAAGGAAGGCAGTGATCTGCCCGTAAGGGCAAAAGAGCCGGGGAGGCAGGTCTTTGAGCGAACTTGAGATCATCCGGCACGCGAAAGTCGGCGGGATCAGCATTTTCTTTGATACCGTGGAATACCGCACGCCGCATTTCCATCCGGAATGGGAACTTCTCTGGATCACGGAGGGGACCCTTTCGGTCAACTGCGGCCGCGAGTATGCCGACTGCGGAAAAGGTGAACTCTGCCTATTTGCGCCGAAGGAACTGCACGAGTTCCGCCGGAGCGACGATACGGCGACGTTTCTGTGCCTGCAGGTCTCTCCGCAGCTCTTCTCCTACGCGGCGCCGTATCTTGCCGCCGTAAGGCCGGAGGCCTTCCGCCTTACGGGACAGCTTCCGGATGAAGAGGCGGAATCGGTCCGGCAGGGCATGAAGCGGATCATGTCCGCCTATCTTGCGGGCTGTCCGTACTTTGAACTTACGTGCGTGGGGGAGTGCGCGGCTCTTTTTGCGCACCTTCTTTCCGGTCTTCCTCTGCAGCGCATGAGCGAGGGGGAGATCGCGGACGCCGAC
>JAFOIS010000004.1 GCA_017420605.1 Lachnospiraceae bacterium
GAACCGGATTCTCATCTATCCGGCGATCATCCTGCTTCCTTAAGCCTTTTCAGCCACGCCGTCATCTCCCGGCGATAACACAGGCTCCCTATGATCAGCGCCATGCACACGGAAATAGCGGTGATCCCAACGGCATATACGATCCATGCGCCAAACCCGGCGATCCTCTGAGTGAGATTCAGAAAAACTGCGGCAAGCCCGAATGCAGCGACGCCCGACAGCACGCCAAAATGACGCGCAAGTGTGCGCGGCAGCGAATCATGGATGATGTGCCGCGATGCATAGCTGCTGTAATACGCGAGCTTGAAGATCTCCGCTGCCAGTGTTCCCGCAGCCACACCGATGAGCGGACTCCGCCTTACCAGCAGAAGCGACAGCCCGATATTCACGATCGCCTCACCAAAGGACCCCCACTGCGACTTCCTCAGCTGGTTTCCCGCGATCGGCAGCGTGCTGCACGGCAGCGCAAGGCAGTTGGCGGTTTCCCCGAGTGCCATGATCAAAGCGAAAACCGGCTGAATATAATCCGCATCCGTGATTCCTTTCGTATACAGTGTCACGAACGGAACGATGAGAAATGCCGCCGCTCCGAATATTGCAACGGATGCCAGCCCGGCGATCGCCTGGTATCTGCGGTATCGGGAATGCAGGATTTCCGTCTCGCCTCTTGCGTATATATTTCCCAGTTCCGCCTCCATACCGCCCATCATTGAATAGATCAGATTGCGGAGGCTCGTAACGACCAGGGAATAGACCGCATAGACCGCCACATAGCGGAGGCCGGCAAATACGGTAAGAAGGATGACGTCGGTATTCGTATGAATAAAATAAGCGGCGTGCTGCGCCATCCCGCTCCACTTCTGCGGCAGGCATGCTTCCCCGCGGGGTACCTTATCCAGCCGGTAATGTCGTCTTACGTACAGGGAAAGGAAAAGCGGCCGGATGATAATGAGCAGACTGCTGCAGAGTTTGATCAGGATCAGTCCGCTGCCGAGCCGGATCAGTATCAATACCAGCAGCGTATTCAGGATCCTTACGATACTCACTGTGATATTCGTGATATACTTCCGCTGGTCCGCATGCAGCAGCGTCTGATTGGAGACGCCGCAAAGATAATCGACCACAGTCGAAAGCGATATCGCTATGACCAGGAAAAACAGGTATTCGCGTGATAAGGTCTTTTCCTTCGCAATATCATAATAAAAATACGCGAGGATGATCGTATAGAATACGAAAACCACGGCGATCCCGCGGAAGAACAGCCGCATAGCCTGATAGATCCTGCTTACGCCGGACCGGTCCCCGTCGGCGAGCGGCCGGAACAGTGCCGACCGCGCGGCGCGGCCGATCCCGCTTTCCATCAGGGAAATATAGGACAGGAACTGTGAAATGGATGCTGCCGCCCCGTACAGCACAGAACCGAACGCCCCGATCAGCATTCTCGGGACAAGGATCCCGCATACGACAGTGACGATCTGGTTTGCGACAGTCGTCAGAGCGTTGCGGCGCGCAAGCATTTTTCTGTTTTCATCCGTCTGTCCGGTTCTCATCACAAATATACCCAAGTGCCTGCCGTAAATATGCCATCGACCTCTCCGCAAGGCCCGGAAGGATCCCTTCCGCAGCGGTATAATCTGTCTCGTTCAAATGTGTCTTAGGCCCGATGATCTGCTCCCCGAGTTTCAGTTCCGATATCAGATCGGTAAGCCGGTCGTTCGTCAGCGACGACAGTCCCAGAAAGAAGTTCCTTCGGAAAATAATAGAAAAAGCGAGTCCGTGAAAGGAATTCGTTACGACATATTCCGCGTGTTCTACAAGATACAGCCACCGGACAGGGTCCAGATCGGGACAGAACCGCACTCTGCCGCCGGCGCGTCTTCCGGAGAACAGATTCCCTCCGACCACAAGTACAGGCAGCCGTTTCCGCTCCGCAAGACGCTCGCAGAAGGCACGCATTTCTTCAGACTGCCGCACGGCATAGTACAGTATATACGGTTCCTCCGTCCCTGACGGTTTCCCGAGCGACGACCAATAGCTGCGCGGCATCAGGAAAACCGGGTCCAGAACATTCGCCGGGCAGCATCCCGTCATAGCAGCCACCTTCTCCCGTCCTTTTGCTTCCCGGACTGAAAGCGCTTTGAACCGTCCGAGTTCTTTTGCGGCCGCTTTGACAAAGTCTTCCGGAAGATCAGTGGAACCGAAGCTCGGCGCATAGGATACGCGGGCGGTCCCGGATCCGCAAAAATCCAGAAAAAAGCTGAGATCACAGCCGGTGATCTCCGGGTTCCAGACCTGATCGCTGCCGCATATCACGGCTGCGTACCGGCCTGTCAACGAAAGAAGCCTTTCTTTCCTGCGAAAGGCAAAATGCGGATAATGCTCGAGGCGCATCTCGAAACGGCGGAAGCCCCGGACGGACTTCCGGTGTATCACATACCGCGCCAGCCTGCGTATCACGCTCCGGACGGGACTGCCGTATGCCGACGACGTATGCTGAAGAGTCCGCATATAACGATTCTGATAATGAATGATCTCGGGACGGCTTCCGCAGGATTCGACCGCCTTATACAGCGCATGCATCTGGAGGACCGCGCCGAAGCTGGTCGAACCGGTAAATGTAAGGATTCCGACACGCGAACGGTCAGTCCGATCCTTTGCTCTCATGCAGATAAGCCTCCATCCCGCGGCGCATTGCGCGCGCCGCTTCTCTTACCCCGTACTGTCCCGCGAACCTGCGGCGATACCGGATCACAAATCGCAGTGCATACAGCCGGCATGCAACAGGGTGCAGTGCGGCGTACAGCGCGCCTTTATCATAAAAATAATGTTCATTGTAGCCGGCGAACCAGCTCGACGGCGCTTCCTGATCGATCTCGGCAAGCGCATACGGCACCGCGCGGATGCGCAGTCCATGCTTAAAGCACGCCTGGAGAAAGATCGTATCTTCTCCGGAACCGTACTTCGCACCGCCTCCGAATTCCGTACTGAAACGCAGCCCCGCCTCTTCGATTGCCGCACGCCGCAGCACCATCCTTGCTGCCCCGTAGCGGGCATACTGCATCCGACCGATGCGCCGGAACGAGCGGTTTATGTATCTTTGCGGTTTTTTCTCAATCAGGTTAAAGAGATAGACATCCGCATCGGGGCAGGCGTCCAACGCCTTTTCGACGATTCCGGGATATCCGTCCACAAAGCGCATATCATCGTCCGCAAGGATAAGGTAGTTCCCGGTTGCAGCATCAAGCAGCCGGTTCCTGTTTCTTCCGACGCCCCGGTCCGAAGCGTTCAGATAAACGACACTGCTTCCTCTGTACAGAAACCGTTCCGTTTCATTGCGTCCGCACTGATTGCCTACCAGCGTGTCCGTCTGAATATTCATTTTCTCAACCAGCGTATGATCTTCCTGATCGATCGCTGCGATAAGCGTCTGCAGGTTCATTTTCCATATCTGAAAACGGGGCTTCACGAGTTCCGCGAAGCCCCGCCTGTTTCTGATCTGCCTCTTCAGTTCAGTGCCATGACACCGTCGGCGCCGAAGCTATACATGCCGGGCTTAATGCCAAAGCTGTTTGTACCGACCCAAAGCCTGGTGTCCCGGTAAAGCTTGCCGCTGCCGGCGTTAAAGAAGTAATAATCGTCCCCGATCTTTGTCAGCCCCAGGGCCAGCACATTATCCGTGTAATAATATGTACTGCCGTCTGTCGCCGTGACGAAGCCGGTCTTTTGCATCTTTCCATCCGGGCCGAAATAATGCCAGTCGCCTTTCGCCGGGATCAGGCCGTTCTTCTGGCTGACCCATGCGGCCCTGCCCGTTACAAGCTGCCCGTTGGTCTGCGCGTAATAGTATTCTCCATCCAGTTCGTTCAGACCGTTCGTCATCCGGAGGCCGTCGACCACAAAGTAGAGTTTGCCGTTTTCAGAGACGATCTTCTTCTGTCCGTTTTCAAGATCCGGTATCACCATTTTGCCGTCGGCGCCGAAATAATACATGCCGCCTGCAAAACCGTACGGATTGCTGCCGACCCAGAGTGTCGCGTCCCTGTACATCTTGCCGCTTCCCGCATTGAAGAAGTAATAGTCTTCCCCGATCTTCGTGAATCCGAGTGCGAGGACGTTATCCGTATAATAGAAGGTAAAGCCGTCGCCGCTGTCTACGAAGCCGGTCTTCTGCATTTTCCCGTCCGCAGCAAAATAATGCCAGTCGCCTTTTACCGGAATAAGGTCGTTCTTCTGGCTGACCCAGAAGGATCTTCCCGTCACCAGCTGGCCGTTCGGCTGGGCGTAGTAATACTCGCCTTCGAATTCAAAAAGTCCGCCGGTAAACCTGACGCCGTCGATCGTGCAGTAAAGCTTCCCGTTCTCCGAAACGATCTTCTTTTCCCCGTTGACGAGGTCCGGTATGACCATCTTTCCGTCAGCGCCGAAGTAATACATACCGGAAGCAATGCCGTAATCATTGGCGCTGACCCACATCGTAGCGTCCTGATACATCTTGCCGCTTCCCGTATTGAAAAGATAATAATCATTGCCGATCTTCCGGAAGCCCTTGGCATGCCGGTAATCGGTAAAGTAATATGTATTGCCGTCGATCGCCGCAAAACCGTCGGACTGGATAAACCCGTCGGGCCCGCACCAGTACTTGCCGATCTCCAGTGAGCAGTTCTTCTGTCCGGTATTGCCGTCGATGTAGCAGCTCTGGTTCGTGTAAACGAGACCGCGCGTCGCGGAATAAATGATCCCGCCTTCGACGCCGATCGCGCCGTAGAACACCTTGCCGTTCTCATCGCTGTAATACAGTTTGCCCAGATAATCGAAGAACCCGCTGCACGTGCCGTCAAGCAGACCGGTCTCCTCATCGAAATGATACCAGGTGATATCCTTGACGTTCGTCGTGACCGTATAGGCCGGTCCGTACGCGACGTAGCCGTTTTCATTCAGCCAGTATGTGCCTTCCTCGAGCGTCACGAATCGGCGGAACCAGGATTGTCCTGCCACGAAGTATTTCGTGCCGGATGCATTCGTGCGGAATGCGCCGCGGATCAGGCGTCCCTCGCCGTCGAATGTGTATGTCAGTCTGTCCACGTCACGGACGCCGGTATACATCTCCCCGGTCTTCTTATCGAAATAATAGAAATACGATTCACCGTCCGTATCCGCCACCGACTGCCAGCCCGTCTGCAGAATACCCATGCGGGCGTAATAATGTACGCCGTCTTTTTCGAAGATGCCGGTCATCTTTCCCCTGCAGCGCCCGTTTTCGCCGAGGTCATACCAGAACGTGCCCTCTTCGCCTTCCTCATAGCCCGGCAGATTCTGCGGCCCGCAAAGGGCAGTTCCGTTTTCATAATACGACCAGCCGCCGTTCTCATAGACCCATCCTTGTTTGCACTGACGGTTCAGGCGGTACTGGTCGGCAAACTCGATCGGCCGGTCTGATTCGCTTGAGAAATGCGCGCCGTAGTCAAGCGGGATATTTGCGCTGTTGTCGTACGGGAAAAGGCCGTAATTGACCTGATACTCTTCCTGCGACGCAAGGCTCTTCAGGACATGGAAGTGCGCGTAGATGTCGTAATTCAGCGTTCCGGTGAGTGTAACA
>JAFOIS010000048.1 GCA_017420605.1 Lachnospiraceae bacterium
CATACCCTTCCGCGTATTTGTTGGTGAGCGGGCTTCCCATGGCGGCCATCACCGCCTTGCTTACCCAGTTTTCCGACGCGATCAGTTCGATGTGTGAGTTCTGGCGCGCGATCTCCGCCTCGATCGCCTGTGCGATCTCGGGATCAGTCTTCCTGATTTCCTCGAATGAATACATAGAATCTCCTTAACTGAGTCTGCCGGATCCCGGCTGCCGGGACCCGGCTTCCTGGTTCCTTTTAAAATAAGCCGAATTTAAGTATAGCATTCCCCGAAATGGGTGTAAATCATGAAATAATAGCAACAATTTTCTATATAAGTCTTCCGCTTCTGTGAAAACTTACAGTTCGCCGGGCGGTACCAGCTGGGCTCTCGCGACGTACGCAAAACCGTCGTCGCTTTCCGGGTACGCAACCTTCGAGTAAGAGCCTTCTCCGTCGATGACACAGAAGCTCTCGCCGAACACGAGTTTCCGGTAGGACTTCGCTTTCTTCTTCGGAGCGCTTCGGACCATCGCCTTGTCAATTTTCGGGTCGGCTCTGGCCACCAGGACTTCCGCGATCGCGAGGTATCTGCTCTGCACCCAGCCGGTGACGCCTTTATGGTTCGTGTAGTAGAACAGGCCGGTCTTGCTTTCGTCGTCTGCCGCGATCGCTTCGCCGATCTCAACGTAGCCCAGAATCGTTCCTTTGGAGGTGCTTGGCCGGCTATAGATCGGCGCCCGCTCGGTCGCGACACAGATCGCTTCATAGGCATCCTCATAATGCGCATACAGCGTCATGCTGTGATCGAATCTCGTTTCCGAAGTGATAAGAACGCCGCCGATCGGATCTGTGTACCAGCCTTCGAACTTATGTCCCGGAAGGTAGGCGATGGGAATCGATTCCAGTTTCGGAGCGACTCTTTCGCCGTTGATCCACATAGTCGGACAGAGGACGCCTTCCTTCTGGTCACAGTACCCGCGCAGGGGGTCGAAGATGATGCGGTTATCACGTGTACTGGCAAAGGCGCTGTCCGTCGTGGTCTTCATCCAGGCAAAACCGCTTGCTATGATGCGCGCGGCGTCAGGATCGTCGCTGCGGATATGGAGATATTGCGATTCCCCATCGAAAACCACCGGAAGGTATCCCTTCCTCTCTTCGCCGACAATGTAATAATATCCGCCGGGGTTGATTCCGCCGAGCCAGTTCCCGCCGGGCGTGGCATAGACCGTTGACCAGGAGTCCCGGTTATTGAGCGTCCGTACGAAATCCGTACATACATTGTCCTTGTAGATCCAGATGACCGTTCCCTCGCAGAGGCACTGATACATCAGACGGTTCTCTCCGATGACCGTGACCTCCTTGCCGGGGGAGATATGGTTCCGTTCCTCTGACTCCGGGGCAGGCCGCCAGTAGATTCTCTCGCGATCCGCCGAGAAACTGGACGGGACCGTTACGCCGAGCTTGGTCGGGTACTCAACGCCTACCTCCCATTTTGCCTTCAGGTACGTCTTTTCCAGCCGGAATTCCGCACCGTCCCGGTAGAGGGTGCCGTTTTCATCCACCCAGCCGGCAAAAACATAGCCGTCTTTTACCGCGCCAGGCATTTTCAGGATCGTCCGGTACCCGTAATTGCGATAGACCTCCGCCGTCATTTCCTTGATCGGACACCAGCCGCCGTTCGCGTCAAAGTACACTTTTACGGGGTTCGATTCCATCCGGTCGAACGCAAACCGCAGAACGTAGCATTCCTGCTCCAGCCGGTAGCTGTAGATCTTATAGAAATACGGTTCGACACTCCAGGTCCTTCCGTCCCATGTGAACTCCTTCCTGCTCCGGTACTCCGTGACCCGGTCAATGAAACGGATTTTTTCTCCGGGTTCCAGCATCCCGAGAACCTGCGTGCCGGAATCCAGCTTGGTATCGCTGAACATACATTTGTAGATATCCGTGACGTCCAGGGTGCTCCTCCCGATCGTCATGTCGTACTCGTCTTCCCAGTACCAAAAGTGCTCATAGAGCTTCGTCATATCGGCAGTAAACTTCGTTTTCGCGTTGACGACTGCTTCTTTTCCTTCCCAATCGGTCGTCCAGTAGGTGTCCAGTCTGCTCAGATTCATTTCGAACAGTTCTTTCTTCGGACAGGTCGTACCGATTTTGATGGGGAGCTCCAGCATTTTTCCGTTTTTGTCCGGATCCTGGAACGTAACGGTTTGCCCTTCCGCGTTAAAGAATGTCACGAAGACGTAGGAAGGATCTTTCTTCCAGTATACGACCAGCTCCGTCTCCGGCGTCAGGACCCGGTCCGGCATAAACAGCCCGTTATCGTTATGGATGGCGATGTGATCGATCAGATACCCGAATCTCTTCACCTTCTGGTCGAAATCGACCTCGTCGATCGTGCCGTCCATATTCGTACGCACGCTGACTTTACGGCCGTCGGTAAGGTCGACGGCTACCATGAAATCCTTGGGCGAAAACCAGGCAAGGCAGGTCGAAAGGACGTACCCCATCTGTCCGTTATAGGAAATGATATAGTAGCTGCCGTCCTCCCCGGTCTCCATCCCCCAGCACAGTACAAAGTCGCCTTTGGAAAGGCCGCCGATGCGCTCATAATTGCGTCCCGGACCGGAACGCACGTTGACCGTGGCCGTTGCCTTGTAATAATCCGGCCGCTCCAGGGGTACCGGATCCGAAAAAACGACCGGGCTGCTCTGCCGGCTGCCTTCGCTGTCCATCGCCTGCACACTCACTGCGAGGCGCGTCCCTTTCGGCACATAGGCGTACTCTGCGTAGAACTCTGAAAAATCCCAGGAAAGATTCTTTGTGAGATAAGCGTAGACTTCCTTCCTCTCTTCCCCGCCGTTTGCCTCGGGTATCAGCGTGTACAGCGCGACACGGAAAGACGGACTCAGGTTTTCATAGGGGTACGACCATGTTGCCTGTCCGAATGCATACACGATATCCTCCGGCAGCGGCATCGTATTACCAATATAATAGAAGCCGAACCCGGTAGGTCTTGAGACCGGTTCTCCCGCCCCGTCGAAAGCCTGCAGCGTCCCGACGTAGGTCCCCTGGGCGTAACCCTCCATGGCCATATAGGTATCCCCGGTGGGGAAGACGACAGGAATCTCTCCATCGAGTTTCATATCGACCTTATAGGTGACAGCGTCCGGAAATGTGTCCCAGGTTATGCACTCCGTCATCTCATCGTAGAAAAGATTCTCGATCTCCGGAAGCGCGAGCTCATCCGCGAGGTCAAAAGTGATGAAGGAGCCGCTGAGGAAATAATCCTCCAGCGCCGCATAGTCGATGGAAAGCTCCGCATGATAGCCGCACTTCGGGCAGGTATGGGTCTCATTCCCGATAGAGCAGCTCTCCGTGTACGGATCAAAGTAAATGAAGTTCTCCGGCATAATATATACGTCGAGTTCTTCGCTGTTCAGGAGATAACGCACACCGATCGCATAGGGCGCGTTGTCGTGCGTTCCGTCCCCGTTCGACATGCAGTGATCCGAAATATACAGGAGCGTCATAAGGCCCGAATCGAAATACTCCAGAAGGCCGTCGGGCGTAAAGCCGTCCTCGAAAGTACCGAGGTAGCGGGTCGTAAGGAGCTCCAGCGTATCCTTGTAGATCTCGCCGGTCTCCTTGATTCCGGACGACTTTTCAAAAGCGCGGATCGCCGCGGCAAGATCTTCCCCGAAGACGCCGTCCACGGTCCCGGTAAACTCGCCGCCGTCCGCAAGAAGCTGCTGGGCCACAAGGACTTCCAGAGACGAATCTCCGACTTTCGCAAGTGCCTCTTCCCCGCTTACTTCGCGGGTCTCTTTCTCATGGCAGACGCTGCACTCGCGTGTCTCTTCGCCCGCTTCGCCGTGGCCGGCGGGTTTGGTGACCGTCCATTCGCCCCAGTCATGGCCTGTCGCCGGCGTGTGGGACGTTTCTACTTCATAGCATTCCTCACAGGTGCGCTTCCGGACGCCGTCTTCCGTACAGGTCGGCTTGCTGACGACCTCCCAGTCGCCCCACCGGTGGCCGTACGCCTTGTCGGTGACGGTCGTCTCCTTCGCGTGGCACCGCTGGCATTCGATCGTATAGTAACCGTCCGTCGTGCAGGTCGTATACGCGAAATCCGTCTGCACCCACTCGTGGCCTCCGACCCCGGTCGTATTCGGATAGCAGTAGAGATACCACTCTCCGCAGTCCGGGCAGAGCGCATAGGTATCGATATCCCCCTCTTTGCTGCTGTTTCTGCGGTAGTCGAATTTCGTCGGTGTCTTCGGATGGTAGCAGGGCTCTGCCAGAGCGGTCGCAGGAAAGCAGGTGAGAATCATCACTGCCGAAAGAAAAGCTGCTAAAAGGCGTTTTGTGAATCTCATGTTCTTCTCCTCCCTTCCGTATTACTGCTCTTCAGGGACGGCTTCCGCCTCCCCGATCTTAAGGCTCTTCAGCCACTCCGTGTATTCTTCTTCGATCTTATCAAGGATCGCATCCGCGTTATCGCCGCCGGATACATAAGCGCCGGCATTGATGTAAACCACCATATCCTCCGGCAGGCTGAACGCATAGAAATTGAGCACCGAGGAACCGCCTTCTTCCTCCGTGCGCTTCGCGAAGCCGTATTTCCAGTCGATCCCGTTTACGGAAAGCGTCATCGGCGGCGCGCTCTTATCCGTTTCCGCAAGATTTGCGGCGATCATTTCCGAAAGATAGGCATTGGCATCGGACGTGCCCGCATAAGGGTCTTCCTCCGTGCCTCCTTCTTCGTCTTCCTCAATATAGAAATCGAACAGGGAGGCGGCGTCTTTTGCCAGCGTTACGGTGCCGGTCACGGAAAGGTATTCACTTTCCGCGCTCCGCGTAAGGGCAAAGGCATAAGAAGCGGCGTCCTGCTCTTCCACCTCGTCTGTGCGCGTGAACTCCGCCGTATCGAAGGTATCGCCGCCCGAAGGGTCCGTACGCCCGTAAAGCGCATGGCTGCCGAAGTTCACGAGCCATTCGGCCGCAGGTTCCGTATCACCCGGTCCGCTCTCCGCAGTGCTCTCCGTACCGGATGCGGTACTGCTTTCCGAAGATGCCGCCTCACTGTCCGTCTGCCTGCCGCAGGCAGGAAGGA